>NZ_DASTAT010000082.1 GCF_035712445.1 Oligoflexus sp.
GCCGGGAACGCTCAGGTCGTTACAGGTCCCGTCGGCGGTCCTTGCCGTCAAAGCTCGTTCATCACAGACGATGGCGGGATAACTGCCCGTCACATCAAAAAGATTATTCATGAAAAGACGTTCCCGTTCCACCGCCAGCACCACGGCCCCAACCGTCCCCAGAACCAGAGGCCAGGCAACCCAAACGGATTTTTTTGATAGGGCGAAGTACTTGAGGAATTCAAGAATAATAGGTGGCATGAAGTGTCCATCCTCCAGTTGGCTGAGACTCGGTTGCATTGAATTGGTAGGGATATATCGGTGCCGAGGGAGGATCATCTTGAACAAAACGGAAAAAAGCGTTCATACCTGATGCTTGACGGAGGAATTCAGACAGCGGATGGCGATCTTCGCCTTTAAACTCTTACCCCCTGAATTCTTTCCTTGGTATTCAGATAGTCCCGCATGGCCTCGATGGTTTCGTCAGGCGCACTCAGGTGAGGGCAGTGGCCGGTGGCTTTGAGCAGGCGCAGGGTGGATTGAGGCATCACGCGATGCAGATAGCGCCCCACGCTTTCAGGTGCGATGCAGTCCTCGGAGCATTGCATGATGAGGGAGGGAACTTTGAGCTGCGGCAAATCCCTGCGGTTATCCGAAAGAAAGGTGACGTGCGCAAAGTGTTTGGCGATTTCCGGTTTGTTTCTGCAGAAGGTTTCAGTCAATTCCGCGGCGAGTTCGGGACGATCCTGATGGCCCATGATCAAAGGCGCCATGGCTCGGGCCCAGCTATCATAGTTGCTTTCCACGAGCTGCAGCATATCGCCGATCGCCTCAAAGGAAAAGCCACCCTGATAATCGCTCTCATTGAAGTAGCAGGGCGAGGGCCCGAGCAGAATCAACTGATCGAAGAGCTGCGGATCCTTGATGGCCGCTAGAATGCCTATCATGCAGCTGACCGAATGCCCGACGAAGATGCCGCCACGAATGTCGAGCTTCTGCCCCATTTCCACGATGTCATCGGCATAACCGTGAAGCGTGCTGTACTTGCTGCGATTGTATTGCGAAGTATCGGATTTTCCAGCGCCGACGTGATCGAAGAGTATCACTTCATAATCATCGTAGAAGGCCGGAGCCAAAAGGCGCCAGATGGTTTGATCACAGCCGTAGCCATGCGAGAACATCATGGCCTGGCTGCCTTGGCCCTGAATCGTGATATTGTTGCGTTCGATGATGTTCATGACTGTCCTCCAGGGGATTTCGGTAGTCTCAGCACAAAACGTGTATAGGGACTGCTGCTGTCGAGCCAAAGGTCGCCGTGATGATCAAGCGCCACAGCTTTGGAAATGCTGAGGCCCAGACCTGTTCCACTGCCTATGGGTTTGGTGGTGAAGAAGGGCAGGAAGAGTTTGTCATGATACTCGGGCGCTATGCCCCGGCCACTGTCGGTCACTTCGATATCCACGAACAGGTCCCGATCGAGAATTCCGATCTCGATCCATTTTTCCTCAAGAGCCTCCAGAGCCGAAAAAGCATTATTCAAAACATTCAGAAGGATCTGCAGGATTTCAACCGGGCGGCACCAGACCGTAAGGGCCGGATCAAACGCGGCGACGGTCAGCGTGATGCTATGCGACTGAAAACGGGCGGCACACAGTTCCAGGCAGTCGTCGATCAGCGTGCGCAGGGGCGTCGGCATAAAGGGATCGCTGTGGCCGTCGCGGGAAATGGCTCGAAGAGAACGGATGATGCTTGCGATCCGATCGGTGGTGTGACGAATATTCTCGGCGGTTTCGACCAGCCTTGGATTCGGGTTCGCCTCGGTGCGGACGAGGCGCAGAATCTGCCGCGAGCAAAGCTGAAGTATGGCCAGAGGATTATTGATCTCATGAGCGATTCCGCCGGCCATCTCGCCCAGAGCGGACATTTTGGAGGCAGCGACCATCTGGGCTCTTTGCTCATTGATGAGCAGTTCGTGTTCCTTTCTTTCCGTCAGATCCTGCTCGACGCGAATGAATTGGGTCCGCGCATCCGGGGCGAAATCCATGGCTTCGGCCGTGGCGAGCACCCAGACGCTTCGACCGTCAGGCCGCTGATAGCGATACTCGCAGCAGAAGGGCTGGCGCTCCTGCACAAAAGCCTGCCAGGCCTGGACGACCCGATCGCGATCCTCGGGATGCAGGGCACGCAGCCAGCCTTCGCCCAGAGCGCAGCGCAAACGGCACCCGCTGGTGTCGCTCCACACCTTATTGATATATGTGCAGCTGCCCACGGCATCGGCCAGAAAAAATCCGATCGGAGCCATGTCCATCAATCTGGTGAAAAAAATCGAGTTGTTCATCAGGGCTTTTTCCACCGCCTTGCGTTCGGTGATCTCAAAGCCGATGAAATGCAGATGTGTGACAGTGCGTGTGCCGTCGAGGATGGGGACGATGGTGGATTCCGTCCAGAAAAGATTCTGATTCCGTGCCACATGGCAAAGTTCGCCTCGCCAGGGGATGCCACGATTCAATAAGGGCAAAACGTGATCGGTGAAAAGCTTCCGAAACTCTTCCGCCAGGAAATCATGAAAAGGATTATGATGAAGTTCACTTCTATCGTAGCCGGCCACGCGCAGGAGTTTATCGTTGGTGCTGATGAAAAGACCTGCGGGAAGAAGGACTGCCGTCAGAGCGAACTGGTCCAGCGCATACTGCTGCTCCCGAACGTGTTTGAGTTCATCCTGCACAATTAAATTGACCAGCTTCGCAGTCATGATCCTTGCCTTTCGCGATCCGATGCTGCACTGGCTTTATCATATCACTTTGGAAATGAACATAGAGACATGCGCTTTCTTTTACGTGTTCAGAATTATTCCCCATACCTTCTTTTAAGGCAGCAGATCCTCCTCCACATCGGTGGCCTTCAGTGCATATTCATGCTCTTCAAACGGGGGCGCAGAAAGGTTGGTAACAGGTTTCATCCAAGGCGCGCTGAGCCAGCCAAAAAACAGCCCAAGTGCAAATCCTATGGCATGGGTGCGATAACTGACCTGCGGTTCGAACTGCGTGGGGACCAGGACCACCAAGGCGAAGGCAATGGTTCGCATCACCCGATGGGTCCAGCTTAAATAATCGGCATGTTTCAAAAAGAGGAACAGCCACAGGGCGGCCATGAAGTAGACCATGCCTGAGGCCCCGATGAGCCTCGTCTCGGGGCCATAGGTGAGAAGTGCCAGGGCTCCTGTGACCATGCCGCCGAGAAGGGAAAGTCCGGGGAAGGCCCAGAGTCCAAAATAATTTCGAAGGAAGAGACCAAAGATGAGGAAGAGGCCGCTGTTGGCAAGCAGATGGGCGATATCCGCATGCACCCAAAGAGTGGTCATAAGTCGCCAGATTTCGCCTTTTTTATAAACAAGGTCCTGGGTGGCCGCGAGCGGGTTGGCATCGGGATGAATCCATGACCAATAGGATCCTGCGAAAAAGAGGAGAAGGAGCAGCACTGCAGGCCAAAGGCTCGCAGGATCAGGCCTTTGCCCCAAAGGATGCTGGCGCAGATCCGTGTGGCGAATGATATCGTCCTCGCGCTCTTCACCAAAGTCAGG
This sequence comes from Oligoflexus sp., assembly GCF_035712445.1. NCBI lineage: Bacteria > Pseudomonadati > Bdellovibrionota > Oligoflexia > Oligoflexales > Oligoflexaceae > Oligoflexus > Oligoflexus sp. The sequence goes on from NZ_DASTAT010000082.1 coordinate 3,560, forward strand.
ATGCAGAACGCGCGCACGCGCATAATGGGGGCGACGGGGACGGGGCCATTGAGGATGTTCAGATTCCGGAAGCGCCATAAACAGTTCCTTTCAGGGAAAACGCCTGTTTCCCTAATGTAAGACCACTTGGAATTTTGTCAAACCCGGGTCCGACTTGTTATGATAGGAAGGCACCACCGCCAGGGGGCCTTATGTTCTTCAATCCAAAAGTATCGGTGACTTACAATGTGCGCCTGAAGAGGGCCCGCGCCCAATTTCGCGTGGGGGACTGCCTGAAGTCGCGGCGTCCCCCGGCCGACGCTTTGGATAAGGCCCGGGAAAAGCTGGAAGAGGAACTGGAAGATGGGCACATCGAATACTTCGAAGTCTTTGAAAAGAAATTCCTTGCGCTCTGGCAGCATATTCGGGCTCATGCGGACACTCTTTCGCCAGATAAGGAACTTCGTTTCACCCTGGCCCAGGGCGCCCGCGCTTACAGCGAAATTTTGGTGCAAAAGTCACGAATTCCCGCGCAACTGGCGCTTTTGAGCTGTCGTCTTTCCGAGCGGAAGGCGAAAAATCTTTTCTTCAGCGCCTTTGTCTTTCATATCGTGCGCCAGCTGCAGAATCTCGGAATTCATGACAAGGTGGATGGGGCGCAGCTGCGTTTCATCTATCTGCTCATGAAAGCTGGGCAGCAGATTGAGCAGTGGCCACTGAAGGCTGCGCCGCATGCAGAACTTTATCCGCGGCAGAAAATGCTGGTGGAAAGGGATGGGCAGCATCATTATGTGGCCCTGCACATTTTTGATGCGCGGCTGCTGCAGGATGAGGCGAAATGCGAGAAGATCTATAACCATGCGTTCAGTTCGCTGAAGGATGGAAACCCGGACGCGCTCACCTGGCTGAAAGAACATACGATTGAAAAACTGCGGTCCCTGCATAACAAGGTCCAGTCCGTGGGCTTTGGTCTGCCTTATAGCCTTCTGATTGCCTACGACAGGCAGTACGTCCTCGATCACCAGGAGCATCATGAGGAAAAGCCAGCGATCAAGGACAGCGGCAGCGAGGAGCTGCCTCGTTGGAAGGTGCGGGTCGGGGCTTTGATGCGCCGACAGAAAAGTGATTACATCGAGCTGGAGGTGGACGCCCAGCGCATGACGGCGGTCGTGAAGCAGATTCATCCGAAGGCCCTGGCCACGGTCAAGGATCAGCTGACCAGCGACTGGCTTTTGCATGAATGCCACAAGCAGGGCGTGGTCTTTGGTTATGAAAAATTCTTGGATGCGATTGTTGAGGCTTTAAAGAGCGGAAAAAACCCTGTCGGCATGCGCATGGCGGAAGGCGAGCCCGCCAGACCCGGCAGCAAAACTTATCTGCATCTTTCCCATCGTGATCCTCCGGTTTTGCGGGAAGGGCAGAGCGATGATGTGCGCGAGCGGCAGAATTCACGCCTGGCGCGTGCAGGGCAATTGATCGCGGAAGTTCGCTATGATGATGGCGTGCCGGGACGGAATGTTTTTGGCGAGGATATTCATGCGGTCGGTTCAGCCTTGGAGGCGCGTATCACGGCCGGTGAATCGGTGCAGCTGGAAGGGCCTGGACGATTTATGGCGGTGCGCGATGGGCTGATTGAAATGGATGGGAATACGCTGCAGATAGTCCAGACTTATGTGCATAAAGGTTCGGTTAATCTATCAACCGGGAATCTTGCCTTTGATGGGGCCGTGGTGGTGAAGGGGGATATCGAGGCCGGGGCCACGGTCGCGGTGAAGGGTTCGCTTCTGGTGGAGGGCGTGATCGGTCACGCGACGGTGAAGGTGGGACGGGATCTGGAGGTGACGGGCGGCGTGATCACATCGCAGGATGGGATCGTGGTCGTCGGCGGAACATGCGTGGCGCAATTCGTGGAAAATTCCCGTCTTCATGTGAAAGGTGGCCTTGAGGTTCAAAAATCCATACTGAATAGTGAAGTCGTGTGCGGCGGGCCTTTGGTTGTTCGGGATCCTGCGCGCGGGGTGATCAGCGGCGGGGCGATCAGCTGCTGGAATGCGATGGCCGTGAGGCATCTGGGAATGGCTCAGGGTCAGAATACGGTTTGTCGCATCGGAACGAATTATGCGACCGAGGTTCGCTGGCAGCGGATGAATCAGAGACTGCGCCACGTCCAGGATTACAAGGAAACGGTGAGCAGGCAGCTGAAGGATATCAATACCACCGGGCAGGGACGCAAGGCCGCCGAGGCCCAGCAGCAGCAACAGGCCCTGCAGCAAAGGCTTCAGAAGGCGGAAAAAGTGCTGGCGCATGTCCAAAAGCGCCGGGATCTTTTGGAGAAGCAGATGAAGTGGAACCCGAACGCGACGCTCGTTGTGCGTGGAATATTGGACAAAAACGTGGCGATACATGCGGCGGGGAAGCTGGTCAAAAGCGTGCAGAACCTCTCGGGCGTGCTGGTAACCGCTTCGCCTTATCGCGGATCCTCGATCCATGACTTAAATGTTTGGGATGAGTTTCACAAGGCATGGCCTGAATCGCGTTTGGCGGATGTTTCGTAGACCATGAAGAATTCGAAACCTCCCCATATCTCTCTGGATCCCTCCGGGCTTTCTGGATAAGGTGAGCGCCTTGTCGATCAAAAAACTCGGAGTATCTTATGCCCATCGCCCGACACATCGCCCCCTGTGTCCTTTTCAGCAGTCTCCTGTTCGGCTGCGGCAGCGCGAGCCCCAGCGATTCACAACAAAAGATTTACCAAGGTAAAATTACCAGCGACTATGCTGCCGTTGGCCTTCTGGTCCGCGACGGCAAGCTCTGGTGTTCCGCCACGCTGATCGGCCCCGAGCTGGTTCTGTCCGCGGGTCATTGCTTTGAAGGCAAGAGCGAAAAACCCGCGTCGCTCTTCATCGAATTCAACGGCGGCTCGATTCGCACCCAGGTCACGGATGTCATTGTTCATCCGCAGTACTCGGATTGGTTTGGACGTGTGACGCAGGACTTTGCGCTTCTGAAACTCGCAAGCTCCCCGGGAATCGCCCCGATCAAACTCGCGAGCCAGGCCCCGGTGAAAGGTGAAGCCGTGACCTTCGTAGGCTACGGCTATACCGATTCCCTGGCCAAAGATTCCTTCGATGGAACCAAGCGCATGGGAAGCAATCAGGTGGGAACTGTGGAAGCGAAGAAATTATTCTTCCCGAAACCCCAGGATGACAAGACAAGCCAGGTCTGCCGCGGCGATTCCGGTGGCCCGGTCTTTGCCACCCGTCAGGGCGAATTGGAATTGATCGGCGTGGTGTCCGGCAGCACCGAGGGTGCCGCCAGCAAAACCTGTCGCATCGAAGCTTACGCTGCTCGCGTCGATGCGTTCTTAAGCTGGATTCAGACGGCCGCGAATTAGTATTCGTAACCGAGCTGCAGCATCGTCTTCTCTTCATCACGAGAGACGCCCGGTGCGGTCTGCAGCGAATCAAAGCGGTAGAAGTAGGAATACTTCAGATATATCTGCTTGGTCATGTTGTAGGCCAGGGACGATTCCAGCGACCAGCTGTAGTCGTCTTTCTTCACCCCGCTCACAGGATCCACGTTCTTCGTGGTCACAGGTTGGTAGAAGCTCACGAGCGCAAAGCGGGTCAGCTCTGTATTGTAATTGAACTTCAAACGCGCCGACACCACCTTGTCATCCTTGGTGGTCACGCGCTCTTCCGTATAGGGCTGATTGTTCGCGTCGACAAGATTCGCCGTGAATTCCGTCTGCTTCGCGCGCTTCAGATAGGCCACGCCCACGTTCAATCCGTAGGTGGCATTGCGCATGATATCCAGCTTCACACCGGCGCCGCTCAACTGGGTGTAGTTCAGGCCCACCACCTTATTGCTTTCCCAGTCATGAAGCAGGAAGAGCCAAAGGCGCGATCCGATGTAACGATCATAGCCGAAAAACGAGTGACGGCGATCATCCACGGTCTGACCCTTGCTCTGCAGATAGCTTCCATCGGCATCCAAACGAACTTCATCCAAGCCGTTCTCGTAACGAGTCCCAAGGCGACCGTTACGCTGCAGGTACGAGGACTTGCCCGATGCGTGGTTCTGGCCATATTCAACCTTAAAGCCAAAAGGCTTGGGATTATCGCGGTCCAGCGTCGGCTCCTCATACGTCAATGGAGACTGGGCTGGGGGCGCCTCCTCGGCGAGGATGGGGGTGGCGACCAAGAGGGAAAGACCAAGCCAATGTTTCGGGGCCATGAGAGGTACTCCTTCAGTGAATGGCCTCACACCATAATGAAAGGGCAAGGTTTACGCAAGCCAAACGAAAGGGCGAATCACAGCAAATCCCATCACAAAATCCAAGGGCCACTGAAGGGCTTAAAAAAATCGGAGGGCTTATAAACGGTCTATCGGCAACGTTCAGCCCACAAAGGATCATAAGCATGAAAAATACCGCTCATAAACTGTTCTGGATGGCTCTCCCACTGGCTTTGACCGCCGCCTGCGGTGATGGTACGGTCAGCTCGGATCTTGATGCCTCACGCGCCCAGGGCGTTATCATTCGTCGTGATGTCGGTCATATGCCGGCCGATATTCAGGATACTGTTGATCTCTATCGTAAGGATCTGGGCGGCGTGAACAACGTCGGCGCGGCAGGAACCCAGCCCCAGGGCCATCGTGAAATCAACTGGGATGGAGTGCCCGCCGCTCAATCGGCGCCGAATCTTTTCCCTGGTGATTTTTTCAAGGCCCGCGGAATCCTGATCAGCGCCCCCTGCGATCAGCTGCAGGTCAGCGCCAAGGTCGGTGAAGCCGACGTGGAATTCGGCAATCTCAATCGTCTTCTGCCGAAACTCTTCCGCACCTTCAGTCCTGAGAAACTGTTCGCGCCGCTCGGCAGCACGACTCTGGAAATGACCTTCACCGTGCCGGGCAGCCTTGAACCCGCGACTGTGACAAGCTTTGGTTCGGTCTTCACGGACGTCGATCTGCAGAATGTTTCGAAGATTGAATACTTTGATCAAAAAGGCAAAATCATCCTGACCGTGCCTGTGGATGCAGCCGGTAACGGCAACGAAAGCCTGTCTTTTGTCGGCGTGAAGTTCACCGATGGTCGCCGCATTGCGAAGGTGCGTATCACCAACGGCAACGTCGCCCTCGGGAGTTATGCAGGCGAAGCGCAGTGGAAGGATGCAGTCGCCGTCGATGATTTCCTCTACGGCGAACCTGCGAAACTGCAGAGCTGGTGAATCAGCCTGTATTCCTAAGGCCACCGGCGATGGCGTTGATGGTCAAGAGCAGCGCCTCCAGACTGGTGTCACGCTCCGGGCTGTGTTCCGGCAGCTTGCGCCAGGTCCTCAGCTGGTCGATCTGCAGTCGATGCAGAAGGGCCAGACTCGATTCCCGGAGCTGCACGGTTTTCACAACGTGCGGACGCCGGGATTCGACAGTGCCCCCGAAGATATCTATAAGCTGCTGCCGGGTCCGCCGGAACTCGCTCAGGATGGGTTCCATAAAGCGGTCCCGCAGCCCTTTGTCATCGATGAGCTGCGCATAGTCATTCATCAAGGATTCACTGGCCGAGGCCACTGTGGTCTCGACATTATAAAGCACGTACTTGAGCAGCTTCAGATTCGGCAGGCTCTGCTTCAGCCTTTGGAAATCCTCGGGCCTTTGTTTTTGCAAGGCTTCCAGCGCGGTCCCGACTCCATACCAGCTCGGCAGATAAAAACGGGCCTGAGTCCAGGCAAAAACCCAGGGAATGGCCCGCAGATCTTCAAGGCTCGCCTGGCCTGTGCGTTTGGGAGGACGACTGCCGATGCGGGAATGCTCCAGCGCATCTATAGGCGTGACCTGGCGGAAGAAGCTCACAAAATCCGGCTGCGTGATGAGGCTGTGATAGGTCTCGCGGCTGCGGCCCGAAAGTTCCTGCATCGCTTCCATGAACCAGGGATCCTCGTCCGGGCGTTTGCGGCTTTGCAGCGTTTCCGCGGTCAGGCTCGCCTGCATCAGCTCCACATTGTAAACCGCTGTGGCCTGGTTCGCATACTTGCGGGCAATGGTTTCCCCCTGCTCGGTCAGGCGCAGCGTTCCATTCAAAGCGCCCTTGGGAAGCGCCTGCAAAAAGCGATGAACAGGTCCGGCTCCACGGCTCACCGTTCCTCCGCGACCGTGGAAGAAAATAATATCGACGCCGTATTTCGCACCGAGCGCGGCCATTTCTTTTTGGGCCAGATAAAGATGCCACTGACTGGCAAGGATGCCGCCGTCCTTGCAGCTATCACTGTAGCCGATCATCACCTGCTGCTGCGGGCGCTTCAGGCCATGAATCGCCGCCTGCTTTTTCAGACTGCTCTGGGTGATGGGATGAGCCAGGAACTCGTCCATGATGCTCGCGCTATCGATCAGATCGTCGATGGTCTCAAAGAGAGGAACCACCGGGATCGGACAGACCAGCTGGCCGTCCTCGACCTTCCCGATACCGGATTCCCGCATCAGAAGATAGATGGTGAAAAGATCATCCGCGGAATGCGTCATGCTCACGATGAAGGAACCGATCCCTTCGTACCCGTATTTGCGGGTATGATCCTCGACCACGCGGTAGCAACTCAAAACAGCTTCGGCCTGGTCTGCAAATTGCTGCTGGGGGAGCGAGAAGGGGCGCACCACGCTCAGTTCGCGATGAATGAAGGCCTTCTTGTCTTCACGGCTCCACTGCGGATACTGAGCGCCCTTATCCACGCCTGCCGCCTGCAGGAGCGCACTCATGGCTTCATCATGGAAACGGCTGTTTTGCCGGATATCAAGCCGCGCGGAATGGAAACCGAAAGTCTGCAGCGTCCGCACGGCGTTCTTGAGTTCCGTTTGAGCCAGCCTTTGGGCGCGAATGGCTTCAAAGCCATCCCGCAGAACAGCAAAGTCCTCCATCAATTCGCGCGGCGTCTGGTAGCATGACGCTCGATCGTCGAGCTGAGTCGCATGATCGCGTACGACCTGGATCGGCAGGCGCGCGATCATGATGTTCCCGAGCACCCGCCATGATTCGCCGCGATTGGAACGCAGGGCTTCGGCATAGGCTTCCGGATAATTTTTTTCATAGAATACGAGCCGCTCCGAAAGAACGGGCGGTGGCGTCTGCATCTGATCCGAAAGGCTGGCCTTCTTCACAAGGTCCGTCAGCTTATGTCTGAGGACGATAAGGGCATTCAAGCGCAGATCCTGCAGGGCTCTTTGGGTAATTTCCGCGGTGACCAGAGGATGGCCATCGCGATCCCCGCCGACCCAGGTGCCGATATCAAAGCCAGGATAGTGCTTTTTCATGAAATCGAGCGGAGCCTTGAAGCCGGCCTGCTGCCACGCAGTTTCAAAGCGATGGTCGAGCCAGGGCAGAAGCTGGGGGAAGACATTCCTGAGATAGTGCATCATGTTGCGA
>NZ_DASTAT010000083.1 GCF_035712445.1 Oligoflexus sp.
GTGAGGAAAAGACTCTTGGTCTGGAAACCAGACAATGGTCTCGAAATCTACGATCCCCTGTTAAAACCGGAGAATGCATTTACAGTCAAAGTCAACGACGACGAAGCAGACAAAACTGTGCTCAGCTTTGTCAACGGGCATGCCCTGATCAGAAAGGATGGCAGCTGGTATTTTCTTAATACCCTTAAAGAAAGCGAAACGGTCCTGGCAGCTGTGGACAAGGACGGCATGCAGGCTGCAATCAGCGTTTCGGGCAAATGGTTGACCTATCGCAACGGGGAGGGGCTGGTTCTTATGGATCTCTCCACAGGTGCGCTTAGGCAAAAGGACTGGCCTTTCCCTGTCGACGAAGTCCGTTTTGCTCGGGGCTCCGATCTTCTTTGTATCAAAGCAGCGCAAACCCTTCGCTGTGGGCAGCCCCAGGATATCCTCGACGATAAGTATGTCCTCGATTCAAAAGACGCTCAGGGCAAGTTTGCAATGGACTGGTCCGGTCAGTTGATCGGTGTTCAGGGTACACGGCAGATCTATGAACTCGATAGGAAGAATGGGACCTTCTACCTTTATCCGTTCTTAAAAAAGGTTCTGGACCTTTACTACAATAATAATGGCCTTCGAGTCTATAGTCCCGAGGGTACAGAATACGTGACCAGCTTGCCTCGTGAACCTTCGGAGCCCAAACCCTTCAATCCTGATTTCGTGCCCAAGCGCGTGGAGTTTTGGGCGGATCATGAGAATATTTTTTATAACGCCAGCGATTATAGCGTCGGCAAGTTCAATGTGGTCTTTCGGAATCGCGATGCCTCCTTCAAAGGCTATGGCACCGTGCTTGATCCCAAGAAAATCACTCTCTCGAGTTTGATCCTCCTTCCGAGTCGCAATCATTTCGTCGCGATCACGGCCGATCAGCAGGCGGAAATCTATCCTATCGACGGATCTTTGCTGGCTAAATTTAGCAGGGAATGTACCTATGTGTCCCCATCGGGGGATAGCTGTGTTTACGAAGCACAAGGTAAGACCTATTTTGCGGGCCTGGACGACAGAAGGCGCTTCGCCTTCAAAAAGCCCATAGAAATTCCTGATTACTATCCCGCTGAAATGCTTTTCTGGCATCCGACAAATCCTCTGCGCTTCGCGGGCTTTGATCAGAACAGGCTCTTGATCTGGGACTTTTCACGTGGAAAAGCGGATTTGACGTTTCAGGCTGAAGCACCAGGAAGTCTTTATCAGGCCAACTGGGTGACCGAACGATGGATCGCGGCTTCCGGCGAAAATAACTACCTTGCCATATGGGATGTGGAGTCCCAGGAAAAGGTTTTTGAAAGCTCGGGCCAATATGATTACGTGTCGCAGTTCGAGTCGCCTGTGGATTTCGCCCCGATTCCTGGCGTGATCGCGACTGTAGGCAAGGATGAAAACGGAACGCCGGTTCTGGAACTTTGGAAAAAGGGCATGAAAGAGGCCTACGCCCGGCATGTTTTTACGGATCCTGATATGGAATGGGCTCAGATCCTGCGATTTGACAAAAGGTCAAACCTGCTGCTTATAGCCTTTCATCATGGCTATGTTTACCTTATTAAAAATGTGAAAGAGCCGCTCAAGTCTGATAATATTACTCTCCTCCAGTCCCATGAAGATATAATCATGAGCATGGATTTTAAAGATGATGGGCGAACGGCTTATAGCATCTCGGCCGACGGTTCGATTGTGGAGCACGATCTTTTCGGGAAGTACTATTCTCGACAAATTTTGAAGGCGAAGGCCAGCAATACGGGAGGCTGGCTTGCGGATGATGAGCAGTATTGGATGCACTATCCGGATCGGACTCTCAGCTTCTTCGATAAGGCCGGGAAACAGCTTGAAACGGCCGAGAATCTCGTGGATGTCAGTCTCAATGCTTCACGAATTGCCATAGGCGGCGTGCGGCAGAAGAACGTTATCATTGATTGGAAGCGCTTCGATGTCTGGCAGCAGTTGTGCGAATGGTCTCCGTCGCTCCTGGAGGCTGCTCCTGACGATGCCGAGCATTGGAAGGTGTGCAAATAGGTGAATATCCAATTTTCAGGAGGGTGATGTGAGTTTAAAGCTTGGTAAAGTCGCGGCGGCTGTGGTGTGTGCGATGGCGGCTCGTGAAGGCTTCAGCATGGACGTGAAGGTCGTCAAGGACAAGAAGACGGGAAAAGAGTTTTTCTGCGCGAATGCGACGTGCGAAGGCAAGAGCGTGTGTATGGGGGCGGGCAATGACGCCTGCGGCTCACAGAACAAATGCGCCAAGACCTTGGGCCATCCCATCGGCTGGACTGATGCGCCTGATAAAAAGATCTGCGAAGAAAATGGCGCGGGCAAGTGGATGCCCTATAAAAAGGAATATTCGATCAAAGGCGGTAACGTAGCGCCCTTGGCGAAGAACAAAGCGGCACCCGCGACGAAGAAGTAAATAAAAAAAGCTGAGGCAGAACCTCAGCTTTCTTTTTTTTATCTTAATTCAACGTTCAGGGAACCACTTTGCCATCTGGTCCAATTTTTTCCAGCTGGATAAAGATTTGGTTCTGGGGCTGATCACCTGCGATATGATCGTAGGTTGCACCATCAGTCGCTCTCAGGTTCTGAGCAGGGTAAGCTGCGCAGGTGCCAGTGGCAACGGCGGCGTTACCATGAGAGAAGGGAGCGCCACCGGTTCCGGAGTGCAGATAGATGTTCTGGCCGGACTGGTTACACACAACCATGAACGAGCTGAGGTTGTTGATCGCCACAGCAGCGCCCTGACGGTCAGTCAAAGCAATTTTGTTGGGATCGGTTGGATCAATCTTCGCCAGGTACTGAGTCGCGAGACCAGCCTGGTTAGGAATGATGGCGCCAGCAGCGTCTACGGCCACTTGAATTTTCAAGCGGTTGGCAGCTGAAGTGCCCCAGCCTTGAGCGTTGGTCACAGTAACCATGTTGAACATGGCTTTGTTGGTCAACTTCTTCATGGGGTCTGCCACGATAGGAGCTGGTGGTGTGTTCGTAGGAGCCGGAGTTTCAGCTGGTTTTGTAGCTGGCGCGTCAGGCTTTTTCTCTGGAGCCGGAGGAGCCACATCATCCTGTGGCATCGGGCCATGACTACCGGTAGCGTTATCGCTAACCGCTTGTTCAGTTGCTGCACTCTGCACGCCAGTGTTGTAGCTAGGAGCTTTCGAACAGGCTGTTCCAAAAGCAACCAAAGTAGCGAGCGATATAATGGTGTTCCTGTAAGCCATGTACCATCCCTTTCGTCGAATTTTAAATTCCTGCGTAGGACATAGAAGCAAGCGCCGTTCCACGAACATTATCGGTACAAGTCTTTGATTTCTTGAGGAGTGGGTTGGGGCCGAAACTGTCCAGACATCAGACGCTTCATGGAACTTAGACAAGGTGGTGTAAGATGTTGAATTCCATGCGGGAAAATGGGTGTAGGAAAAGGGTCTGCGCAGGGAATTCACAGTGTAAAGGCATAAGCGGAATTTTATGTCGAAAGGATTTACAGCCTTGGAGGCCCCGGAGAGGCGGCCTCGGAGTGTAAAAGTGCTGACTAGCGGCTCATCCCGAGGCTCACGCCGAAGGCGGTCATCGAGATGTCGAAGGCATCGTTCGTGCTCTTGTATTGATTGAGCAAAGCCCCGATTTTCATTCCTGAAGCAAGTTTATACTCGCCCATGAGCCCTATGATGTTCGATGTCTCATCCTTCTTGCCTTCCGGATTCGTTTCCCGCATGTACGATAACTCGATGCTGAGGTCCTCGGTCATCCGCGATGCAATCGAGGCGACGAAGTCCTGGCCCATTTCCTTGGGTTGGCCGTTGGAAGCGATGCCGGGATAGTCGGTCCTTGTATAAATAAATCCCGCGCTGAGAAGGGGAGAGACCTGATAGCGGGTGACAAGGCCGAGGCTCCGCGGGATATCAAGCCCCGGTATGATGCTGTCGCGATAGCGGTCGGCATAGGAGAGAGTCAGCTCCCAAGGGCCGTCGTGAAAGGTGCCGCTTAAAAGAAGCCGGCGCGTGCTGGAGGAGATATTTCCGCTGATGGTCTTGGATTCGGTGGCCTCGACGGCTTCGCTCACACCAAAGCTGAACGAAGGAGTCACCTGGAAGGCCAGATATGGTTCATAACTGGTCGTCAGATCTTCAAAACGCACGATCACGCCGTCCATGGTGTACTGCTGGATATCGCCCTTGATGCCGACGACCAAAGAGTTGTCATCAAGACTCTGCCCGCAGTGAAAACCAGCGCCCTGCGACTTCGCTTCCAGAGTCAGCTCGATGGTTTTCGAGATAAGGTTGCCGTGAGAGAAAAGTCCCGCGACTTCGCAGCTTTGCTTTCTGATTTGATAGCTCTGCGATGCGGAAACATACATGGGGCTCAGAAGAACGGAATCTTCGAAAGCCGGCGCATCGGCGAACGCGTGAAGGGGAAAACCGAAAAGTGCGAACAAAGTCCAGGTTGAACGCATGGCAAGGCTCCATAGGGTGAATGGATATTCTACCATTGCCCCGCTCACAGACCCTCCTGTATAAACTCCAAAGATAGCTGGAGGGATGATCATGGACGAACCCGTCTCCTGGAAATACTACCTCGCAACCGGCATCGCAGCGGTAATCGCCTGCTTTCTGTCGGCTGTGCAGGGCGATGCCGGCATCTTTTTTCGCGTGCGTGAAATTCTCATCATCATTTCGAGGACGGATGTCCATCCGCTGTGGGTGTTTGTGCCTGCGTTTTTATTGGGACTTGCGGCCTGTTGGGTGGAACGGCCGAAGAACAGCCGCTCGGTTTTGATTGCAGGTCTGGCTTCGTTTTCGCTTTTCGGATTTACGCCCTCTTCAAGCGGAAAAAATAATCTGGAAGGACGGTCGTCGGCGCTGGTCGATAATCTTCAGCTGCGCATTGAGGGTTTGGAGCCCACGCCCGCGGCGGTGAGCCTGATCATCCGTGATGCGGAATTTCAGATCGTGGAGCGCGTGATGCCGCTTAAAGAGGAGATGAACCTTCGCATCCTGCCGCCGGGCTCCTACACGGTGGAAGTGAATGGAGCGAACTTTTACCGCAATGTGATTTATCCCGTGACGATATCCGACACGCCTGTGGCCTTGACGATTGAGCTGGAAAAAGTGGGCGGGTTTGAAGGATTTCTGCAGAAGTTTGTCAGGCCGGCGAACCGTGGAGGTCGCCAGCCGTGAAGGATTATTTCCAGGCTTTGCGGAAGTTTTCAGCGATTTTGTCGAGGAAATCGTCGGTATAAAGATAGCTGCCTTCGGGAACCTTGTTGCCGTGAATACAGACAGCAAGGTCCTTGGTCATGGCGCCGCCTTCGATGGTCGACACGCAGATTTTTTCCAAAGTTTCAGCCCAACGCACGACGTCAGGAGTATTGTCGAGACGACCGCGGTGCGCCAGACCCTGGGTCCAGGCAAAGATGCTGGCGATCGGGTTGGTGCTGGTCGGGCGACCTTTCTGATGCTCGCGGTAGTGACGGGTTACAGTTCCGTGCGCGGCTTCTGTTTCGATTGTGCGGCCGTTCGGGCACATCAGAACCGAAGTCATCAGGCCGAGCGAACCAAAGCCCTGAGCCACGGTGTCCGACTGAACGTCTCCATCGTAGTTCTTACAGGCCCAGACGATACCGCCGTCCCACTTCAGAACCTGAGCCACCATGTCGTCGATCAGACGATGTTCATAGGTGAGCTTCGCGGCTTCGAACTTGCTTTTGAATTCAGTCTCGAAAATACGGGCGAAGATGTCCTTGAAGTGTCCGTCGTAGACCTTGAGGATCGTGTTCTTGGTCGACAGATAGACAGGATAATTCTTCTGCAGGCCGTACTGGAAGCAGCTGCGCGCAAAACCTTCGATCGACTCGTCAGTGTTGTACATGCCAAGGCTAATACCGGCGCTCTTGAAGTCATGGATTTCCCAGGACTGAGCGGGCGAACCGTCGGCAGGCTCGTAAACCAGCTTCACTTTGCCGGCCTTGGGCACATCGATATCCACACATTTGTATTGATCTGCGTGAGCGTGACGGCCTACGACGATCGGACGTTTCCAGTTGGGAACGAGTCGGGGAATATTTTTACAGATAATTGGCTCACGGAAGACAGTGCCGCCCAAATAGTTGCGGATCGTGCCATTGGGGCTCTTCCACATCTTCTTCAGGTTGAATTCCTTGACCCGCTCTTCATCGGGGGTGATGGTCGCACACTTGATGCCCACATCGTATTCTTTGATGGCAGCGGCCGCGTCCAGAGTCACTTTGTCTTCTGTCTTGTCGCGGTATTCGATACCCAGATCGTAGTATTTAATGTCGAGGTCGAGGAAGGGGAGAACCAGCTTTTCCTTGATACGAGCCCAGATGATCCGGGTCATTTCATCGCCATCAAGCTCCACAATCGGATTTTTGACCTTTACCTTCATTGATACTGACTCCTATTAGGCTTTCACACGGCCCTTGGGACCAAGGGAGCGAGGGGGAAAGTCTAGGGGCTTACGGCGCGCTTGTCCAGCCCATATCGCGCGCCACCCAACGCCCCGGTCTTGTCATCGTGACTTATGTGCGGAAGTAATGAATGGAGCGAGCCATCGAAGCGAAGTCGCGCAGCTGGTCGTTGACGTCGATCAGAGCCATGATCTCGGTGCGCGAGCCAGGCTTCACATTGCAGACGATGCCATGACTCGAATAGAGAATTTTGAAAAGGCCAAGTCCCGCGCCGCCTTTTTTCTCGTCGATCAGCCCATCGGTTTCATCGCGCTTCAAAACTTTTTTCAGATAGGTGAGGAGCGTTTCCTTGCGCAGAGCACCGAAAGGATCAGCGGTGGAAATGGCTAAAATTTGACCATCGCAGCCAAAGCTCAGCTCGCCGTATTCCGCCGGTTCCAAAACGATGGCCTGGGTCTGCTCGACGTTTTTGAAGCGTGGGATGCCCGCAGCAGCCGGCGCATCGTAGACGGTATTCATCAGAAGCTCCTCGGTAATCCCAAAGGCCATGCGCGCGGCGTGCTGCCCGAGGTGACAGGCTTCGGCAAAGCGCATGACGTTGCTGTTCAGCTCTTCGCGTTCCGCTGAACCGCGGACCTGGGCCCTGTGGATGATGGTGTGAGGCGCGAGGTATTTTTCAATTCCAAAAATGTCACGACTGCGGATTTTCGTGATGGTCACCCGCAATTGGTGGATCGTCCAGCCTTCGCGGCCTTTGTTGGCAATCACGTGGTCCAAAAGCTTCTCTTCGGTATTCTGCAGAAGCGCGCTATACTCTTTCATCGGCAATTCGGTCGCGAGGATGGCTTCACCCTTGGGATTGGTCTGCCTAAAGCTCGTGAGCAGCTTCAGATCGGGTATGTTGCTGACTAATATATCGATCTTGCTGTTATTCTGCAAAACTTCCAAAGCCGCGTTGATATTCGTCACGCTTTCCAGGTTTTGCCCGCCGCTGATAAGCCTTAGAGCCTCTATGGACGGCAGCGATTTGTAGCCACTGCAATCGACAAACAAGAGTGATCCGTTCATGGCATCCTCAAGGATAGGGGATAGGCAAAGTTTGCACTCTTTCACTATAGCGCAAGGCGCAGGTGGAATCCAGAGCCCATCAGGCAAAGATGGCTACGGAGGTTGACATGAGTGCGCTCCCCTACGTAGAATTTTATTAAAGCTAAAAAAGCGTCCTAGGGTTTACAAGGCCGACAAAGGCCAGCGGATCGCACCTTTTAAGGAGGAAATGACAGAATATGGAGGCTATTCATCTCTACTTCCAGCACGGTGGCTACGAAGTCATGTTCTCGATCCTGGCGACCCTGGTGATCTCCCTGGGCCTTGTGATCGAACGCGCGTACCGCCTGTGGATGGAATACGATCTGATCAACAGCGATGGCTTCATGGCCATGGTGCAGAAGATGGTGATGAACAACTCCATCGAGAACGCCATCCGCCTCTGCAAGAAAGCCCGTCCCAAACTTCTGCCCTACGTGCTGGCCGAAGGTCTGAAGCGTTCGAATGATTCCACCCAGGAAATCAACAACGCGATCGACTACGCGGTCCTCACCGTGGTTCCCAAGGTGCAGAAGGCCGTGTCGTTCCTCGCAACGACCGCTAACGTCGCCACGCTGCTCGGACTGCTCGGTACCATCTTCGGTCTGATGCGCTCCTTCGCGGCGGTTGCGAAAGCCACGGGTGCTCAAAAGCAAACCCTGCTTGCGGAAGGTATCTCGGAAGCGCTTAACGCGACCTCCTTTGGTCTCTCGGTCGCTCTGTTCTGTCTCTTCGCATACGGTGTGCTGACCGCCAAGCAGAAGACCGTGATCGACGACATCAACAAGAACGCTTCCAAACTGAACGATTTGCTCTATACCAGGAAGATGAAACTCAAAGGCGCGAAAAAAGCCTAACGGGAGAGGCCTGTGAGCGGTAAGAAACACAAACGTCGCAGCTCCAGCATGGGACCGGAGTCCCCTGAGCTGAACATCATGCCCTTCATCGACATTTTCTCGATGCTGAACACCTTCCTCCTGGTGTCAGCCGCGTTTATCGGTCTGGGCATTTTGGAGGTTCAGGTGCCGTTCCTGTCCAATTCCTCGGAAGTCAAGGAACCGCCTTCGCGGTCCTTCAACGTTCGGGTGGATGTCGCGGATGCCGAAATCAAGGTCACTTCCGAATGGACCGAACAGCCCTTCGAGAAGAGCGTGAAGACCTTCAAGGTCGATGACGCCGATATCGAGCTGTTCCATCAGGAGATGATCGCCCTCAGGACCAAGGTGCCCGACAATGACAAGGTCACCGTTTTTTCGGATGACTCGGTCAAGTATGAAATAGTGATCAAGGCGATTGATGCGATCAAGACTATGAAGGAAAAAGAGCCTGCGCTCGCCCTTCCCAATGCGGAAGAGCTGCGGAAGCAGGGCCGCGATAGGTTCCTTTTCGAAAAAGTCGTCATTGGTAGCGTGATTCTGTAACGATGCGGAAGGAGAAGGACGATGGCATCAGCCGGTGGAGATAGCGGCGACAGTATGTCGCTCAACGTTATGCCCATGCTCGATAT
The DNA here is from genome assembly GCF_035712445.1 of Oligoflexus sp. Taxonomy (NCBI): domain Bacteria; kingdom Pseudomonadati; phylum Bdellovibrionota; class Oligoflexia; order Oligoflexales; family Oligoflexaceae; genus Oligoflexus; species Oligoflexus sp. The sequence goes on from NZ_DASTAT010000083.1 coordinate 9,039, forward strand.
TTTTAGTATCCTCGTAACCTTCCTTCTGATGAGTTACTCGACGGATCCTACGAACCACGACATCGACCAGAACCTGGAACTGCCGGACTCGGTCACGCTCGTGAGCATGGACGAGGTTCCCAGTATCATTGTGAATAAGAACGAAATCCTGGTGAATACCAAGAAAGTGATCACCCTGCAGAACGGCAAGATTCCGCAAGCCGACATCCAGCAGGGTGCCGCCTATCCCGTTTATCAGGAGCTGGTCGAAATCCAGAAGGTGAACAAGGCGGCTGCCGAGCAGCTGCGCGGGAACCAGGATGGCGAGAAGAAAGCCAAGCCGGGCGAGATAACGATCGAGATGGACAAGAAACACGATTTCGAACTGCTCCGTCGTCTCATGCTCGCAGGACAGCAGGCCGAATTCATTACCTTCAAGCTGCTTGTGGCCAAAGAGAACATCTGATGGGGTTGGGCTGATGCTGAGCAAGTGGGGAAAAGCAATGGCCTTCGCGGCCAGTCTGGTAAGCGCCGTACCGCTCGCAGGTGCTGACGAGTCCGAGCGTTTTAAGGACGTGGAAATCCGGGTGATCCGTCCCCGCTATTTCACCAAAGCCGGTCGCCTGGAAATCGGGGCGGCTCTGAACACGATCATGAATGAGAGCTTCATCTATACGTTTTTGGGCACGGGCCTTCTTACGTATCATTTCAACGAGACCTTGGCGATCGAAGGAACCTTTGCCTATGGTCTGAGCATCGATCGCGAAGACAAGCGCATCCTCTTCGACGAATTCGACATCAAAACGCAGATCTTCCGCACGTCCTTCATGAGTGAGGTCGCGGTGCAGTATACGCCTATTTACGGCAAATGGCAGCTGCCTTCCGGGAAGCTGGTCTACTTCGATACCTATCTGCAGGCGGGGGTGGGGACGACCGGAGTCGAGTGGCGCTATAACGATTTCTGCGAGCCGCCCGATAAGAAACTCGACCCGACGGCCGAGGACATTCCCAAGAACACGACCAAGTCCTATCCCACATTCATGGCGGGCGTAGGACAGCGTTATTTTGTGTCGCGGAAAATGGCTTACAAATGGGATCTGCGAGCCAATCGTTTCAATTACACGATCCTGGACGGCGAATGCAGTCCGATCAAGGCTAAAACCCAGCAGGGACTCACGGGTACGGCGCCGCACGACACGATTACTCTGCTGATTGGGGTTTCGTATTACCTTTAGCGCTTCGAGGGCCCATGTTTGACCGTATGCGAAAACTCGGACTCCTGATTTGTGTCGCGACCCTCGCGATCACGCAAGGCGAAGCGTTGGCTGACTATAAGCAGGCCAAGGTTTATTTTGCCAAGAAAGACTACGTGCGCGCGGCTTCGGCCTATCACGAAGTCTATGAGAAATCCGACAATAAGGCCGAAAAACGCAAGGCTGAATGGGGATTGGCCCAAAGTCTTCAGAAGATCGGCCTGCTCTATTCCGCATCCAAGCACTATAGTTTGATCGTGCGCCGCGGCCGGACCGAGGACAATCCCTTCTTCCGTTCCGCGCTGGAGGAACTGGGAAACATCAACAGCAAACTCAGCCTTGGCCAGTCGCACATCGTGCAGCTCTTCAAGACCGAGATACGGTTATCCGATGTGCCCGGTCCCGCGCGTGGTTTCTATTTCTATTACAAGGGTGTCGAAGCTTTCGGAGACCGCAGCCTCGAAACCGCGGAAAAATACTTTTCCATGGTTCCGGCCGGCAGTCCCTATCAGCTCGGCGCTCAGTTCCATGAGGGCGTGATCTCGAACCTGAAGGGTCGTCACTCCCGGGCGATCGCGCTGTTCGAGAAAGTGCTGGCGGGTACCCGTGAGCGCAGCGATATGAAAGAGCTCCAGGAAATGTCGCTGATGAACATCGCGCGCGTGAACTACGAAATCAAACGCTTTCCCGAAGCGATCTCGTACTACGGCCAGATCCCCCGCGATTCCGAGAACTGGCTCGACGCCATCTGGGAAGCGTCCTGGGCGTTTTTCTTCATGGAAAAATTCAACAATAGCCTTGGGAATATCCATACGATCCATTCCCCGTTCTTTGAGAACCGCTTCTATCCCGAAGCTTACATTCTCCAGTCGATCACCTTTTTGAGGATGTGCCGCTACGATCAGGTGAAAGAATCCATGCGCCGCTTCAAGGACCGCTATCAGCCGGTCTTTGGCGATGTGAAGGGGATGCTGAACCGCTTCAAAGGCGATCCGAAGGGTTTCTTCAAATACGTCTACGATTATCGCAAGGGCGACCTGAACAGCTATCGCCGCGCCGAGGAAATCGTGAAGAAGCTTTCGCAGGTCGATGCTTTCAAGGAAGCCATGGACACGATCCGCTTTGCGGACCGGGAGTTGAATTCGCTCCGAAATTATCGTGAATGGCAGTCATCAGGCCTTTTGGACAGTCTGAATCAGTTCCTGGAATCCAAGAAATCGGCTGCTGTGCTGGATGCGGGCCAGAGAATGTATAAGGAAGGAACGACCTACTATACAGCCCTGCTGGAATACTCGAATCAAACCAAATTGATCGTCGCTGAAATGCAGCTGGGCAAACTCGCCAGCTTGCGCGCCCTTATCAAAGTAACCGGCGAGGATAAGAAGGCTCAGTTCATCGGCGGCATGCAGAAACTGAATATCAACCAAACCCTTGAATATTGGCCTTTTGAAGGCGAGTACTGGGAAGATGAGCTTGGCTTCTATGTTTATAATATGGCCAGCCGTTGCGTGGCCAACAAGGATGATGGGGACGGCGACAAGGGCGGAGAATAAGTTTTCGGCTGGAGCTGTGGCTATTATTAAGGATGAATTATGCGTCTTTTGTTCCAAACGTTACTGCTAGGATACGTGCTACTCTGGCACTCGCCAGAGCATCTCGCTGCCCAGGAGCAAAAGCGCGCAACCCTTGAGGTGACTGAACGCAAGCGCGAGAAGAAATCCGAAAAAGCGGGCCCATCCCTGAAGCGCTCGGCTGTCTTCGCCATGCAGGTTGAAAGAAAGCTCGTCAAAGGCATCGATAAGACCACGAGGTACCTGGAAAAAACCGCAAAAAGCCTGCCCCCGCGGTCGCCGCAGCGTCTGCAGATTCTGGAACGCATCCTGAACCTGCACATGGAGCAGGCGACTTACGTGCGTTCGGAAGAGGAACGCATCTATGATAAGCAGTATACGGCCTGGGAAAAAGGCGGGAAGAAAGGCACCGAACCGCGTTTGAATACCAGTCGTTCGCAGGGCCATTGGAAGGCTGTCATCACCGAATCGTCGGACATCCTCCAGGAATATCCAAGGAGCGAGAACGCGGATCAGATCACCTATAACAAGGCCGTGGCGCTGCAGTTCCTCGGCAAGGAAAAGGATGCGGCCCGCATCTATACCCAGCTGATCCAAAAGTATCCCAACTCCGCGATCTCGGGCGACGCCTATGCCTCGCTCGGTGATTTCTATTTTGATCGCAACGACTTCACCAACGCGCAAACCAACTTCGGCAAGGCCCTGAAGTACAAGCGCAGCAAGCGCTACCTCTGGTCGGTCTTCAAGCTCGGCTGGTGCGCGTATAACCTTGGTGATTACCGGAAGAGCTTGAGCTACTGGAAGCAGCTCGTGAGCATGGCCAAAGGCGGCTCGCAGCAGGATGCCCAGCTCCGTGAAGAAGCGCTGCGCGACATGGTCTTCGCCTTCGCTGAACTCAAGATGATCGAAGAGGCGATTGCCTATTATCGGGCCAATAACGGGGCGAACTACATCGGTCCCTTCCTGCAGCTCCTGGCTCAGATCCTGTCCGATCAGGGTAACTATGCGCAGGCGATCAACGTGCTGAAACGCTTCCAGCAGATTGCACCGAACGATCCGGATGGACCCAAGGCGCAGAAGGAAATCGTCAGCCTCTCCGGTGCCCTTGGCGATCTGAAGCGGGTCTGGGTGGAACTGGAGCGTTACGCCCAGAATTATTCGGCGAACTCCTCGTGGGCCAGAGCCAATAAGAAAGATCTGGTCCTGGAAACCCAGGCCGAGATCAAAGACCAGATGCTCTATTACGCGACGCTGACTCACCAGAACGCGATTAAGGATGATAACCGCGAATTGAACCTGGCAGCGAAGGAAGGCTATCTTCTTTTCATCAAGTATCATCCCAAGGCCCGCGAAGTTCCGGGCGTGATGTACTACCTCGCGGATATCGAATACTACCTGAAGGATTACCGCGCGGCAGGCCGCTACTATCTGGAAATCGCCTCGCTCGGCAAGGACAAGGCCGTTCGCTATAACAAAGGCGATAAGCCCGAGAACATGCACAAGGAAGTGTCCATCTATATGGTGAACGCTTTCGTGAAGGATTTTGAACCGGAATTCAAAGTGCTGAAAAAGCGCAAGCCCGACTTCAAAGATCCCAAGCCGATTTCGGCACGGGCCCGGAACTACATGAAGGCCTGCGAGAAATACACGGGCTGGTATCCTGAAGACGGCGTGCGCGTGAAGAGCTGCGATGTGGGCGTCGCGACCATCTTCTATCATTCGGGGCAGAAGGACAACGCCATCCGTTATCTGAAGAATATCGCCGTCAAATATCCGAAGGACAAGGAAGGGCAGTCCGCGGTCGACCTTTTGATCCCAATCGTGAAGGATGACCGGAAGGATCTTCTCGCCACTGCGGATGCTCTTTTGAAGATTCCCGAGTACAGAAACAGCAAGGTCGGCAACGATCTCAGGAATATCCAGCGTGCGGCTGAAAAAGAAGACATCGCGAAGGAGAAGGATACTCTGAAGCGCGCGCAGCGTTCGGAGGCCCAGGCCCGCAAATATCCGAAAGATCCGGATGTGGATAAGCTGTGGTACAACGCCGCTGTCGACTATATCAAGGCCGGGGCGATTGTCCCTGCGATTCAGGCCTATCTCTTCATCGTGCAGAACTTCCCGGATAAGCCGCAGGCCCCTGAGTCCCTGCTGCAGGTCGGCAAGATCTACGAAAAGCAGCTGGAATACGATAGGGCCGCTGATTACTTCATCGAGTTCACCAAGAAGTATCCGAAGGAAAAAGAAGCCGGCGGTGCGTTGGCGACAGCGTGTACGCTGCAGATTGCCCTGAACACACCCAAGGCTCTTCCCGTTTGCATCGCCTTCGCGAGTCGCTTCCCGGATAACGCCCTGGACGTCGTCGAGGATCTGATCATCGGTGCGGAGCGGGCCAAGCGTTATGACCAGATGGTCGAAATCATTCGGACCCAATACCTGAACCGCTTCAAACTGAGCCCGAATCAGCAGATCGTCGCATACTACCGCATCGCTCGCGCGGGTGGGAATGATGCCGGCCAGGCCGTGGCTCAGATCAAGCAGATCTTCGGTCAGGGTCCAGGCAACGTGAGTGGGGAAGCCCTCCGTTATGTCGGCGAAATCGCCTTCCGCGAAGCTGATAGCATCCTGCCGCGTTACATGAAGATTCCTTTGGTGGGCGGAACGGTCGACGCGCTTGCGAAATCACTGGAAAACAAGGCCAATGGCCTCGCTCAAGTGGAGCAAACCTATCAGCGCGTCGTGGCCACGAAAGATGCCTACTGGGGTGTGGCCGCACTTTATCAGATGGGCCTTGCGCATGAACATTATGCCGAAGCCCTGGCCAACCCTCCGGCGATTCAGGGTGCTACGAAAGACGATGTGGTCAAGGAGCTGGCGCCGCAGATCGCGGAACGCAGGAAGGCCGCAGCCAACTGGTATAAGATCGCCCAGGATACGGTGACCCAGTTCCGCGTTTACAATGATTGGTCGCTGCGCGTGATCGGTGGCATCAATCGCCTGGCGGGCAAGAAAGTTCAGTTCGACGACTTCGTGGTGCAGCCGGACTTTTTGGGTTCCGAACTTGCCAGCAGCATGGCTGGCTCTGTGAAAAATGGGAAATAAGCTATGCTTCGAATATCCTCTCCATTGCTAGTTCTGGGCCTGATGCTGGGATCCTGTGCCACGCTGCAGAAAACGAGCGGTGGGGATGATAAGGGCGGGAGCGGCAGTGCTTCCGCTGACAACGACGATGAAGGTGATGGGAAGAAGTCATCAGGACCGGGCGATGATCTTTACGTCTCCTCGAATTATCAGACCCTGACCTATAGTTTGTCGAATAACTCGCTGACCTCCAGGACCATCAATATTTCAAAGGCCAAGGACCTTGCCAGTGATCTGGAAGGCAAGCTGGCTTCGCCCTCGGTCAAAGATCGCAAGGACATGATCGCTCTGATGGCGGCCAAACGCTTGGCGGGCGAGGGCGTAGGCCCTGTGTTTCAGGTCGCTAAAAAGCTGATGGTTGTCGAAATGAAGGAAGACATTCGGCATGAGATGCCGGAAGTCGCCCAATTGGAATTGGCCCTGGCTTCGATTCATTCCCGGCAGTTCCCCATGGCGGAACACTGGATCAATAAGCTGATGTCGAGCAAGAACGAAAAGACCAAAGCCGCGGCCCTCACGGCGCGCGGCATGATTGCGATGATCGATGGGCGCCTGCCGGAAGCGGTCGCGCTTTGGAATGAGGCCATCAACCTGCGCAAGGACTATGAACCCGCGCGGCTCAATATCGGCTTTACGGCTCTCCGTTACGGTGATTACAAGACGGCCAAGGCCATGTTCGCAGGCCTTCCCGATGACTTCTTCGTCACGACCGGATTGATCCAGGCTGAGCGTCTTGCGGATAATCCCAAGGAAGCGGCCCAGCTCTGCGCGTCGGTTCTGGAGAAGAAGAAGAACTATAAACCCGCGCTTTTCAGCTGCGCGCTGAATGAATATCAGGGTCTTGGCAATCTCACGAAGGCCAGGACGGAGCTGGAAGAGATCGCGAAGACGGATGGCGGCCCGACCTCGATCGACGAGCGCGCTTACCTCGTGATCGGGAAACTGGAAAAAGAAATTCGCGAGCAGCAAGCCAAGGAACGAGCGGCGGCCGCGGCGAGACAGCAGCAGGCGCAACCCGCAGCGCAAGGCCAGGCTCCGGCGAATGGTCAGCAACAGCCGCCGCAAGGAGCGCCCGCTGGTGCGGCTCCGAAGCAGTAAGAGACAGCCCGCTTTCGCTTTTTGACAGCACATCCCTTCATCATCCCGATTTAAGGCCCGCTATGTTAAAGCGGGCCTTCCCATTTCTACTGATCCACGCGATAATAGTTGTAACGGCGTTTATCAGGTTAATGGAGTCTCCGCCAGGTCCTCCCCATCAAGGGCTGGCTTTATTTGGGTTGGGTTGAATGAACCTCGAGATCCGCTACTCTCCGCCTAATCAATCGCAGCAGGTCGTGCCGGTCCGTGATCGGCTCATGATCGGCTCGCTGCTTTCCAACGAAGTCGTGATCCGGGCGACAGCGGTGGAACCCATTCACGCCATGATCGAGGTGCTCGAGAATGGTGTGCACATGCTCACGGATTTGGGTTCGCACTCGGGCGTTTTTCTGAACGGCAAGCGCATCGAAGTCGAATCCCCATTGAGTGTCGGCGATCGCATCACCATCGGTGATGTCGTCATCGAAGTGATGAATCATCAAACTGCGGCTGCTGCCAGTTCAGAGTTCAAGGCAGCGCAGAATGAAGGAACCAAGGTCGGTGGGGAAGCCACCGTTATGAACGGGCGTTCGGGGATGGCGGGCTCGCCGCCACCGGCTTCTGTTTATGAGGCGGCTTCTGATCATGACATGGAATCGGACCACGAGGACGCGGATGAGGCGGACGATATGGCTGCAGGCGATGATGTAAAAACAACAGTTCGAGCGGCGCCCCGAGGCGACGGTGACCGCGGGTCGGATGAAGGCGGGGATCAATTATTTTCCCCCAGGAATGCCAAACCCAGCGGAAACGTCCTGGAGGTCGTGAGCTATTGGGATGAGACCATAGTCGATGTGGATCTCTTTCATCCCAAGTTCAAGAACTTCGAGCGCGTGACGATCGGCGAATCGCCCAAAGCGCACTTCCTTTCAGGAAGCGACAGCGATGTGCGCGTTCACGAACTCGCATCAGTGAATGAAGAAGGCTACACCCTGCATCTGATGCCCGACATGCAGGCTCGTCTTCGCAAAGGTGGAAAGGTCCTCGAAGAATCCGGGGAGAAGTCCATCAATATGAGCAAGCACGATATTGCTCATATCAGTCAGGGACCATTGAAATATTTCCTGATGTTTATCAAACCGCCAGTTTTGGAACTGCCGCGTAACAGCGCGCGCGATCCGATTTTCGCAATCATCATGCTCGCGTCGATCATATTCTACGTCGCGGCGATCCCTGCGATTTATCTGAGCAAAAATCCAAAAGACGATAAGAACGACGACGACATCTGGTCGATCGTGAATGCGCCGGAGAAAAAAGAAGAACCGAAGCCGGTTCCGAAAGAGAAGAAAGTTGAAGTGGCGGAAGTGAAGCAGGAGCCGCCGCCCAAACCCACGCCTCCGAAGCCACCACCAAAGCCACCCACGCCGGTTCCGCCTGAAGCGAAGCCGAAACCCGTGGAGCAGCCCAAGCAACCAACGCCAACGCCGCCGGTTGAGAAACCTACGCAGCAATTGGCTGAACCCAAGAAGCCGACGCCACCGACGCCTCAGCCTCCGCAAGAGAAGCCGAAGGATCAAGGGATGGCCCAGGCCGGGAAAAAGCCTGACTTCAAGCAGCCTGGTGCTGTGACCGCTGCAAAGGTAGGACCTTCAGGTGGTGCACAGGGTGGTGATAAGCTACGCCCTGATGCTGGCGGCCAACGCAAAGGTGAACAGAAAGTTGACCTTGCCGGAGCCGAAGGTGGAGCCCCGAATAAAGCATCTGGCGTGAACCTTGCTAAATTAGGTTTGGGTGCCGGTAAAGTTCTGAGTCAGGTCGGAGCCGGTGCCATCAAAACCGACTTTAAAGATTCCGCCGGCGGTGCCGGTGGTGGTGCGGGATCGGGAGCGAAAACTCTCGGCCTCGGTGGTCCTGGAACCGGTAAAACCCTTGGCGTTGCAGGGACTGGTGGAGCCGCGAACAACTTCGGTGGATTCGGTGGAAACGGATCCGGTGAAGGCGGCGCTGGTGGTCTGGGTGGCGCAGGAATCGGCAAAGGATTCGGTAAAGGCGAAGGCGGAGCTGGCCGTGCCAATGTCGAAGTGCCGCCCGGTGATCCTGTCGTGGCAGGCGGTTTGACAACGCAAGAAGTACAGGCCGTCATTCGAGCGAATTTGAATCAGATCCGTCACTGTTATGAACAATTGCTGCAGCGATCCCCTAACGCAAACGGCAAGATTAAAGTGAATTTCGTGATTGGATCAGATGGACGCGTGACCTCTTCCAGCATAGCATCCGACACGGTTGGCGACGCTGTAATGGCCGGATGTGTGACAGGAAAGATAGTCCGCTGGAAATTCCCGACGCCGCGAGGCGGTCAAAATGTGAACGTAAATTATCCCTTCGTGTTCAACCCGCTTTGATGTTATCCTAATCGGGCAGCGCCGTCTGTTAACGCCTCCAGAGCAATCTGGGGGCGTCGCATTCTTTTTTCGGTTAGGATTTTATAGGGGAATGATTACATGAAGAAACCAGAGCTCAAGGCCTGTCTGCTGCTCGGTACCTTTCTGTTCAGCTCGTGTGCACACCGTGCAGCTCCGCCTGGTCAAGATTCAGAAGCCCGGAATTACTATCAAGTGAAGGTAAAGAAGGGTGATACTCTGGCAAACATGGGCGCTCAATACGCCGTCCCCCACAGCATGATCCAACGCGTCAATGGCCTCGAATCCTCGGCCGAACTTATACCTGGACAAGTTATATATATCCCCGTTAGTGAGAAGGCTCAAATGTCTCCTGACTTGCGGGGAAGAAGCAAGCTGGTCAACGGCGTGCTTCCTGAATCCACGGGCAAAGAATCGGATGATGAGAATCTTGGTCAGGGCGAACGCGCGACTCTTTACACCGAACTTCGTCAACTGCAGTGGCCCACCCAAGGCCGTCTGAGTTCGGGTTTTGGTCCACGCAGCGGCCGCTCGCATGAAGGCATCGACATCATGGCCCCACGCGGTCGCAAGATTTTCGCGGCGCATGGCGGTACTGTTGAATACGCAGGATGGAAACGCGGCTACGGCTGGACTGTGGTTCTGCGCCAGAAGACTTTCAAGACTCTTTACGCGCACTGCTCGAAGCTTTATGTGAAGCAGGGCATGAACGTGAAGAGAGGCCAGGAAATCGCCCAGGTGGGCGCCAGCGGGAACGCCGAAGGCACACACCTTCATTTCGAATACAAGAATATTGCGAACAAGTCGATGGATCCCCTGCCACACTTCGCTCGCCAGTACGCGCACTGAAATCGGGCTTGCGTCTGCTGTCTTTTGGGCAGCAGACGCCCGTTTCACCTTCCTATTCTTTCATCGTGACCACAAAATCCTGACCCTTTATCCTGGGCGAGGCAAGTATGCGTTCACCCTGCTTTACGATCAGGGTGCGGCCGATATTTTTGGCCGTCAGATCCTGTATTCCAACTGAGGCGTTTCATAAATTTCCTCTGGATTCTTAGTGATTCATCATGCGGGTTTTTTAAAATTCAGACCGGAGGACTGCAGCCGGATACACAGAAAGCGTCCGCCTCGCGCGAGGCTCGGGCCAAGGTCTGAGGCTTTGCCTGAGGCATGAGAATAAACCGGGAGGCCGGTACAATGACCCGCTCCGCGAGGATTCCAGGAATCCTACCCGGAGCGGTTTTTGTCATTTTATCGACGGAGGTTTTGCTGTTGAGGTTGGTGATTATGTCTGATGAGGGATAATTGCAGCTTGCAGGTGTCGCTTGGGATGCACTCGCACGCAGCTCGCTTTCCAGACCTGCGAATAGGAAAAGGAGTGCGATAAGGTAGCGAATGCCAGACATGAAACCTCCTGTTTTCCAATGTAAGATGGGTGGGAAGGAAATCAAGGGGGAAGGATGAAAAAAATTCTTCGTGGGATCGGAATGGGCCTTGGTCTTATGCTTATGGCCTTCACGGACGCGATGGCCTTTACGGGCGCCACGGACAGCATAAGGGGCGAGCACATTCAGGTGCAGCTGCTATCGCGCGAGCTGAGTCTGCGCCCCGGGGCGACCCAGACCTTTGCGCTGCGCTTTCAGCCGGATCCTCACTGGCATGTGTACTGGAAAAATCCGGGTGACTCGGGCGAGGCGCCGCGTCTTCAGTGGCAAAAACCGGAAGGCTGGACAGTCAGTGATTTCACATGGCCGATGCCTGCACGGATCCAGGTCGGGCCTTTCTATAATATCGGGTATGAGGGCGAGGTGATCCTGCCTTTCTCAGTCTCGGTGCCCGCAGAGGTTTCAGACGGACCGCTGACTCTGGATGTTCTTGTGAAGTGGCTCGTCTGTGAAGAGGAATGTATTCCCGGTCAGCATCTTTTCAGCTGGTCCATGCCTGTGAACCGAGGCGGGACGATGGAGCCGAGTCCTTGGCAGCCGGTGCTGGAAAAGTCCGCAGCCCTTGCGCCACAGGGGAAGGCTGCGGCGAGGCTCAGTGAGACAGCCGATGGCGGGTCTATGCGGATCGAGATCAATGATCCTCGGATCGCTTCCGATCTGAAGCTTGTGAATTTTTTTCCGGATGAAGGATCAGGGCTCAAGAGTGCGCCGCCGCTTCTGAAGGAGCGCACTGTGACCCTGGAAAAGACGCCGGAACCAGCCACAAGGCAGGTCGGGGGCCTCGCTGTGTTTGAAGCGGCGGATGGTCAGGCGAAGGCTTATGACCTCGACATGAACGCGGCGTCCGCATCGAATGAAAACCTTTGGCTGATCCTTGGGCTCGCTTTTTTGGGTGGGCTTATTTTAAATATCATGCCCTGTGTTCTGCCCGTGCTTGCCATTAAAGTTTTGAGCCTTGTGCGGGAAAGCGGGGCCGAGGTGCGGAAGGTCAGGCTCGGGAGCCTTGCTTATGGGGCCGGCGTTCTTCTGTCCTTTCTTGCTTTGGCGGGCGTCCTGCTGCTTTTGAAAGCGGGAGGCGAAGCGGTCGGCTGGGGTTTTCAGCTGCAATCGCCGGCCTTCATCGCGGTCCTGGCCCTGCTCTTTTTTGTGATGGCTTTGAATTTTCTCGATCTGATTCAGCCCTGGAATGCCTTCACGCGCCTTGGTCACGTGGGAAGCACGCAGAGCGGGCCCACCGGGCAGTTCTTTTCCGGTGTCTTGGCGGTGGTCGTGGCGAGTCCTTGCACCGGGCCCTTCATGGGTGTCGCGGTGGGTTCGGCGCTGACACGGACTCCGTGGGAATCGCTTTTGATTTTTTCCGGGATTGGTCTTGGGTTTTTGAGTCCCTTTCTTGCGCTCGCATGGATACCGGGGAGTCGCAGGCTTTTGCCCAAGCCGGGGATGTGGATGGAAACCCTGCGGCAGGCGATGGCCTTTCCCCTGCTTTTGACTATACTTTGGCTGCTGTGGGTTTTGGAAAAGCAGAGTGGGATGCAGGGTGTGCTGTGGATTCTAGGGGCCTTTATCGGACTTGGTTTTTTTGCCTGGTTTTGGCGGCAGCGGACCAGCAAGACCCGTTCGCTGGTCTGGACTTTGGCTGCGCTGATGACCACGCTTTCTGCGCTGGCTGCTTATCAGCAAAATCCATCTGTCACCCGGACAGCTGCAGCTGTGCAGACTACGGAAGTTTGGAAGCCATTTTCCCGTGAAGCGCTGGAGGCCGCGCGGAAAGAAGGGCCTGTCTTTGTCGATTTCACGGCTGCGTGGTGTGTGACCTGCCAGGTGAACAAGACTTTGGTTTTGAATCGGGATGATGTACAAAAGGCATTCCAGGACCAGGGTGTTCGCTTGCTGCGTGCGGACTGGACGGATTATAACCCGGCCATCACCAAGATGCTGGAGTCTCTTGGGCGGCAGGGCGTTCCGGTTTATGCGCTGTATAAGGACGCCACGAGCGAGCCGCTTTTATTGCCAGAGGTTTTAACGCCGGATCTTGTGATGAAAGAGATCCAGCAGCTTTCCCCATATGCAGGTAGGAGTAAGTGATGAAAAAGTTTCTTCTGAGCGCCTCTTTGCTTTTCGTCAGTGCCGCGAGTTGGGCTGCCCCTCATCTTCAAAAGCCCGCACCGGATTTTTCCGTGCAGGGCAGTGATGGCAAGACGCACAAACTTTCCGATTATAAAGGTCAGTTTG
>NZ_DASTAT010000084.1 GCF_035712445.1 Oligoflexus sp.
GAGCGATTAGGTTTAGAAGTACTGTGAGTAGACCTTCCATGCCAGCCACCAAGTGTTTTGTCGTAATCTCACTTTAGGCCAGGTTCTTGGAAGGTCTATTTATTTTGTGGAAATGAGTATTTTTTTGTCCAAACTTGAGAAAGCCTTCAAGCATCCAGCTTGAAGGCTTTAAATCAAACCCGCCCCCGCCGCTGAAAGAAATCCAACACAACCCCCGCCGTCTCATCCACCTTCTCAATCATCGGTGCATGCCCGCATTCCGGGAGTATCTTAATCTCCGCGTCCGGCTTCACCTTCTCCACGGTCTTCGTGGATGAAACATGAATCACCCGATCATTCTCCCCCCAGATCACGAGGACGGGCATGCGTAGATCAGGCAAAGCATCCTCGACTGCGGTGCCGCTGGCCTGGATTTCCTTGAATATGCGCCGGTTCCATTCCTGATAAGGAGCGTTGGTTTCGTAGAGTCGGTCGATGACGAGTGCGGGGATAAAGGGCCGCTTATGGAAACTGAAGTCGAGAAGCCTGTCCATATCCTCGCGGCTTTGCACAACCAGAGGATTGCGCCCCTGCGCCAGCTCACGGCTGAGCTCGCTGGGCTCGGGACTGCGGATACCGCCGGAGTCGATCAAGGTAAGACTTAGGACGCGGTCCTGATACTGATGCGCGTAAACCCCTGCGATCATCCCGCCCATGGAGTTGCCGATGACATGCATTCTCTCAACACCAAGAATCCCCCGCAGCTGATCAAGCCGTGCGGCCTGCTCTTTGGGTCCATAGGATTGACCTTCAATACGGCTGCTTTCACCGAATCCTGGTAAATCGACCGCGATCACATGATAGCGATCGGTCAGCTGCCGCGCGAAGCGGGTCCAGTGCTCCTTGTCGCCGCCGAAGCCATGGATAAGAAGAGTGGTCGGGCCTTGGCCGCCCTCCAGATAGGCGATTTCAAAGTCGCCGACCTTGATCCGCTTTTCCTCAAGATTGCTGCGCCAGCGCTCAAGACCCACAGCCCAGTCTGCGAGCCGGCCCGCACATGATGTCTGACTGAAGGCGCCCAGGATAAGGAAGATACGCAAGAATTTCATAAATCAGTCCTGAAAAAGTTTCGCCGATACCGTCACGAAACTAGCACAGAACGGAGGGGCTTCAGGGCAGGATTTTTTTCAGAATGATCTGGCCGGTTCTCTGCAGAGCCGCTTCCAGCAGGGTTTTAACAATGGCCCGCGACGCGAAATTCACGGTTTCAGACACCCAATCAGGGGCGGGTGCCTTCGCCCTGCGCACAGCAGGAAGGGGACGGACGTTGGCATTGGGAAAAGCCACAATATTGCCGAGCAGCTTCCGGCGCTGAAAGACGCGCAGAATACTCGACGACTGAACCACCGAAGGATTGTAATAGATCACAACGCTGCCGCTGATTTCATTGGCGGCGACTCTTTGCACACCAGGCAAGGCGGAAAGATCTCGCACCAAAGTACGACAGAATGGAAGATTTCCTTTAAGAGAGGCTATGCGCACGCGCATCCGACCATGCGTCTGATGGATGAAGCAGTCCAAGTCTGTCCTCACAATATGGAGATTTTGATTCAGTATAGGCGAGTGAGTGACAATCTTGAAATGAAAAAAGCACGGCCGCTGATGGATTTTACCAGCGGCGTCTTGTGACTAAGTTTTTAGCGCTTTCGCTTGGGTTCCGACGAACGATCCATAAGGCCAGCTGCATACATGAGCATCGTCATACCCGCCGGCAGAAACTTGCCCCGCGTCATCTGCCCGACACCCAAAATCGCGAGACCCACAACAACAGCGGAACGCATGTCCATACGTCCATCGGAAACCTCGTCCAGAAAGCGATCGGCCTTCTGCATCATCCGATTCCAGCTCTCATGCAGGGATACAGGGGCTTCTTCGCCTTTGAGGTTGGGCTTGAGCTCGATCACCTGGGCGACTGAAACTTCTTCAAGCGCCGAATCCAGCTCGGCATCGGTTTCGGCCTCCAGAAGTATGGTCCGTGTTACAGGATTGCCCTGAACGCGCCGCAGATTCGAAGAACGCCGCAGCGCCTGGACGGCATCCTGAAGGCGAACCTGATTGAAATCCTCTTCGTCGAGCTGAAGACGCATGCGCCCCGGAGCCCGATGTTTAACAGAAGCTGAAAGAGTCATGATCACGCCTTTCAGGATTTGTGGGCGGCGGTGGATTTAACCTTGGCTGGCTCGGCAGCCGTGGCCGCGCTAGCACCGGCGCGCTTCACAGGGGCGCGCTTGGGTCCCTGCTTGGCAAAGTGTTCCGATCGAACTTCGGCCAGCATGTCTTCCAGCGTTTCGGTGAACTCAACCACGGATTCGCGGGTCTTTTCCATCACCGTGACGCCTGCTTTCATGAAACCTTTCAACACAGGTCGCATCACACTCGAACCGTTGGCCAGAAGATCACGGGAAACAAACCCTGCGCCGAAGCCCAAAACAAAACCTGTGCTGAATTTGGAAAGATTGAACATTGTTTTCGTCCTTACGTTGGGAAAATCTTCGGCCGCTGAAGCTGATCAGCGCCGTCCTAATTTGAGTAGCTCAAGCAGCATAACAGGCCATACGCCATGGGCCAGACTCTGTCCCAATTGTCCCGCCGTGAGCGCTTCATTGCCCAAAAGACGTCGGAACCAGGGTGATATCACTCCCATTGCAATGGTGCCACCGGCCACTCCCATGGCTCCGTATATGCGTTTATTACGAGGGAACTTGCCACGGATCAGACCCCGGCTGTCAGCCGAGGCCGAGAGCGTGTGCAGGATCTGACTCGTCGTCAAACTCACAAAAGCCGCGGTGGTATTGCTTCCTGCCTTTCCTTGACGCGTGGCCATTTCAAAAGAGAGCAAGGAACCGGCACTCAAAAAGCCGGCTTCCACAAGCAAACGCATCTTGGCAAAGCTCGACAGTAAAGGTTCCGACGGATCCGCAGGCGGTTCACGCATGATATCTTCGGCAGGCGGATCCAGGGCGAGAGCAAGGCCCGGCAGCACATCCGTTAAAAGGTTGATCCACAGCAGCTGCATGGAATTCAGCGGAGATTCACGGCCGGCCGCGACAGCCAGGAACATGACCATGATCTCGCTCATGTTGGTGCCCAAAAGGTAGCGAATGGACTTCCGGAGATTCGTTCGAACCGAACGTCCCTGCTCAATCGCAAAGTAGAGCACCTCAAGATTATCATCCTTCAGCACAATATCGGCCGACTCCCGCGCCGCGGAAGTCCCCTGAAAGCCCATCGCAATACCAACGTGCGCGGCTTTCAAGGCTGGGCTATCGTTGATGCCATCACCTGTCATGGCCACGATGCGGCCGCGCTGTTGCAGGGCCTGAACGATGCGCAGCTTATCCGTGGGGCTGACGCGAGAGAAGACCTGAACCTCTTCCGCAAGGTCAGCGATGGCCTCCAGACTCAAATCCTTAAGATCGCGGGCATCGAATGACTTGAGCTTTCCACCGTTGCCGTTGAAACCAAGGGCTTTGCCCACGGCTTTCGCAGTATCGGTTTGATCGCCGGTCATCATGATGGTTTTAATGCCCGCGTGGTGGAATTTTTCGATCAGGTCACCCATGCCCTCACGAGGAGGATCCATGAGGGCGACAGCGCCCAGCCAGACCAGAGGCTCCTCTTGAATGGACGTCATCCCCTGCCCTTCGACATAAGCGAAGCCGAGAACACGCAAACCCTTTTTCGCCAGCTCACGATTCTGATCGCACAGCTTCTGTCGTATATCGTCGGTCAATTCCTTGAGGACGCCCTGGTCCAGTACCCAGGCGCTCATCTCCAGGAGCTGCTCGGGATTGCCCTTGACCGCTGCAAGATTGCGATCCTGATCACGCAGGTTATGATAGGTCACCATATACTGGCGACTTTCCGTACGATAGCTGACCTTGAAACGGGGCAGGTCCTTTTGAATGGACTCGACATCCATCCCCATGCGTTCCGCCACTTCGATAATGGCTTTTTCCGTCGAAGATCCGCTCCAACGATGTCCTGGCCCATCCGGATTTTTGATGCGCTCGCAGTCTGTGCACAGAGCCGCGATCAGGCTCCATTTGCGGGATGGCAGAATGACGGTCGGGACGCTGTCTTTCAGCTTGGTTTTCTTCGCCTCGCCGAATTGCGAGCGATGCCAGTACTCGCTGCCGAAGTAGCCTTCCTCGGCGATCATCTCATTCATGGTCAGGGTGCCTGTCTTATCCAGGCAGACCACCTCGACTGAACCCAAAGCCTCAAGCACGTTAAGGCGGCGAACCAGAATATTGCGCTTTTTCATATTGCCAACGCCAAGCGCCATGGTCGTCGTACCGATCGTGGGCAGGCCTTCGGGAACAGCGGCAACCGCCAGAGAAATGCTGGTCTGCATCATCTGAAGAAGACTGCGTCCGCGCATGACTCCCAGCAAAAATACGCTACCGCAAATGGCTCCCGATATCAGAATCGTCTGGCGGCCGATATCTTCCAGATCTTGTTGCAGTGGCGATTCCAGCTGCTCCGCGCTGGCAACGAGCCGCCGCACACGGCCGATCTCGGTATTCTCGCCGGTTGCGATCACGACTCCCAATCCCTGCCCCGATGTTACGATCGTGCCCCGGAACAGCAGATTGCGGCGGTCCGAGATAGTGTGCAGCTGATTCCGCTCGATAGCGTTATGATGTTTGGTCACGGGCATGGATTCGCCGGTCAAAGGCGATTCGTCCACCATAAGGCCTTTGGACTCGATAAGGCGAATATCAGCGGGCACAACGCCATGAGAAAGGCTGACAATGTCGCCAACGACCAGTTGATGATCCAGGATATTGCAGAACACCCCGTCCCTCATGACTCGCACATCCTGCGGATCAATATGGCCGATGGAGCTGATCACTTCATCAGCACGCGCCTCGGATAAATAGCCGACGTAGCCATTCATCAGAATCACGCCCCCGATCATCACGACATCGAACAGTCCACCTGTTACCAGGGACAGTCCTGCAGAGCCTGCGAGCAGCCACGTCTGCGAGTTGGCAAACTGGCGACTGAAAAGAGTCCAGTGGCTCGTGGGCTTCACCTCCTCCATCTGGTTGCTGCCATACAGCAGCCGACGGTCATTGACTTCCGAGGTTGCAAGGCCATGGGCCGCGTCCACACGCAGCTCTTTGAGAAGGCTGCTGGCCAACTGGCTGCAATAGACAAGTTGCAGATCCTGATCCAAAAGGGCTTGCGCGCTGGTGCTGGCCGCAAGCTCTTTGAATTTATACTGCTCGGGATTGGCCAGGGCTTCTTCAATGCAGATCTGCAGGTGCCCCGTATCCAGTTTGTGATTGCGATTGTATTCGATGACGAGCGAACCGCTCTGTGGCCGCGCCTTGACCGCAAGGACGAAATTTTCCAGCCGCAGGCGTCCCTCGACAGCTTCACAGGCTTCTTCATCTCTATAAAGAACATCCAGGACAAAACGCGAGCGTCCCGGAGTGACATGAGCCAGGTGAAGTTCAAGTGAAAGTTCTGAAGAGGCTGACTCAGCTGCGTGCACGCGCTTGGCCTTCATCGTGACTCCTACGTCTTGAGTATAAAAATCCCTCGAACCATACGGGCCTTTGGTAAATTTTTACGAAAGACTTGATGAAGCCTTGATGAAAGTATCTGTCGGCTGGAATAAAGCAGCTGAGTGACATACACGATCGACCCTATCGCGTGACTTCCACTTTCACTTACGATAAGGGTCGTAACATATAGTTCTTGTTGATTCTACTTTTCTGCGGGGGGTCTACAGGTTCTTCCTGAACACAACCCTTCGAAGAGGATGATCGTCATTTTCCGCTGGGTAACTTATCCGAGTGGAAAATCTGCGTGGCATAGATACCAGAATCGGCACGAGCCACACCTACCCCAATATAAGTGTACTGACTATTTTCTATATTCTGACGATGACCTGCACTGTTCCACCACATCCGCACAAATTCTTTGGCTATGGCCTCGGGATCTTCCAGCCTATTCGAGAATTGAGCTACGTTTTCCCCTAAAAGAACAATCTTCACACCCGGAAGTTCTCTTTTGATTTCCTCGCCTCGGCTTTGAAATCCTTCATGACTGATACCCTCGCGCACCATCTTCTGCGAGTGCTGGCGGGCGACTTTCGACGATTCAAAAAGAAGATCCAGAGCGGGCGCACGACCGCGCTTTTCATTGGTCAAGCGTGCAATCGCAGCTTCCACTTCGCAGGTCCATTCATCTGCATCATAGCAGGATGTATGTCTGGCAAGTTGCGAGGAATCATTTTCAAGGGCCGTGGATGGATCGGGATTCATGGGGTTCGCCTCGGAGCGTTGGCAGGCGAGGGCGATAAGGGTTGTGAGGGTTAAGAAGGGCAGTCGTTTCATCAGTGAACCTCATCCTTAGGTAAAACGACTTTTCTTTTAAAGCATTCCACTCTCACGATGCAAGTCGTGATCGTCATCATTCGGTATTAGTTAAGAAAAAGGAAGAGCGATTCCGGTTCATCATCCGGAATCGTTTCATGCATGATCTGTTGCCTTAGGGAAACAGTGTGAAATGACCTTTCGCCAAAAGCTTGTGGCGCTGGCAGTGCAGCTCGAAGCGTTGGCCTTTCACGACAAAGGTCACCATCTGACCCGAGTAAGCAGGCCTTGTAAAGATCACCGACATGGTTTGAACGGGCAGATGCATGTCGTTCATGAGGAACTTCAAAGCAAGGTTCGCCGTGAAGGCTCCCTGCACGAACGAGCCGCGATGCCCGAGCAGTTTCGAAAACAGCCTCGCGGTATGCAGAGGATTCAAATCACCGGAAACCACTCCGTAGCGCATCCCCGTGTCATTGGAAAGGAAGTAACGCCCACTCCAGTCGGCATCTTCCAGCTTGATTTCAGGCTCCAGTTTGGACAGCCCGCGATACTGATCCGAAGTCTCGCCGTGAACCTCGGCGATCGTATCGAGTCGCTCCACATCCGACTTCTTCAGATTGCAAAGGATCATGGTGTCCTTCTGCATGACGATCGGCTCGCCGTTCTCATCGCTCACGATTGAGCGGAAGTTCAGCAAAGCCCGATCGTGGTTGAGATGGAGCACTTCCTTGAGCGAACTCTCATAGTGATAGTTCTGAGTCGCGACGAAGCCGGAAAATGGCCGGGACAGCTCGACGTCGATTCCCAGCTGCATGATGTTCGCGAAGTTGAGCTGCATCTTGCTCAAGGCATCGAATAAATAATCGCGCGACAGAC
>NZ_DASTAT010000085.1 GCF_035712445.1 Oligoflexus sp.
ACTTCCCAAAGAGGAATGTCGTAGGCCCCGCCGCTGCCGGTGACGCCCGGGGTGTTGTTGAAACTGGTCCAGCGCAGACCCATGATGATCTTTGCGTGCTCCTCGGGAGTCAGATCAAAACCCCAGCGCTTGGCGATATCGAGAATGTGAAGGATGGACGCAAAACCCATCTGAGCGTGATAGGTATCATTGCGGTAAGCGTCCTTGTTGATGAGGCACTTCGCTTTATAGCCAAAGCCGGCCGGATCCTGACACGTTTCGATATTCAGAAGATTGGGATTGGCGTTCACGAGGCCTTCATTCATGCGCTTATAATTCAGTTTGAATTTATTTTTGTCGGCATTCAAAGGCACATGGAAATAATATTTCAGGTAGCCGCGGAAAAGCTGGAAGAGCTGCCAGACGCTGCCATCATGCTCGACTTTTCCCTGCCATGCGTTGGGATTAAAAACCGTGGAACCAAGCCGGCCATCACGTAGTTCGGCGACGCGCAGCAGCGCTTCGATCATGGCGAAGGTGCGGTTGGTCGAACCATAGCCCACATCCTGATCACCGACCCAGTTCATCGTTCCCGCATGCGCCGCAAGGTTCAAGGGGGTTTGCGTGAGCGCGTCGGCCGGGTTCCACTGCTGATTCACGTTCCAGCCTATCCAATTGTTCAGCGCGCCCTTGACGTTGGTCCAGTCGCTGGACTTTTTCCAATCCTCGCCCATGCGGATATCGAGGATGCGGGCCCCGCGAGCGACGTGGCTCAGAAACCAGCTGATCTCCAGATAGCGATTATCATTCGTATCATAAGGCGCATTGGGGTTATTGATAAAGCCAAGGCGGGAATCCGTCAGGCGGCGGATCAGCGTCACGGCGTTATTCGCATAGGCGGCATCACCGGATTTATCCGCAAGCAGAGCCTGCTGATAGATCTGTTGGCCCAGGCGCTCCAGAAAATTGTGCGCCGCGCTGGACTCACCGTTCTGATTGTTGGCCGCTCGCTTCTCGGCGAATAATCTTGTCGGCCAATCGCTGAAGCCGAAGTCCTTGTAAAACCATTCCATATTCAGGTTTTTTGGGGTTTCCTGCTGCAAAACACGCAGCTCCTGATTCCAGACATCACCATCACTCATGCCACTGGAGGCTGTGACATTCGGATAGGCCTGGGTTCTGGAGGATTCGGAAGTTCCGCAGGAAGTCAGAAGAAAGGACAGAAGGGGAACGGAAAGCAGCCAGAGATTTTTCATCAGCAGAACCTTTCATGTGTGCAGGCAGTATCAACGGCACGCGCTCAACCCGAGACGAGCCCATTATAGTAAGAACAGGAAGGTGAAAACTTTCCTGAACTTGCGACGCTTTTCGAAAACAGCCGTCCCAGGGGCCTTCCGTGTCAAATGATTGACGGCCCTTTTGGTTACAGTTATCTGCAAGTCCTGCCGATGACTGGATATTATCCGGCAGGACATCGAATATGTGGCGCTACTTTTTTATCTTCGCGATACTTTTGGGCAACACCTTGCCCGTGAAGGCGAAGACGCTTGAGTTGAGTGAAAATCTGCGCGAGAGCATTGCTCTTGGTGCTTATGCGGATCATTATCGCGATCACACTCAAGATCTCACACTTCCCAATATCCTCGAAAACAACCGAATTCTATGGGAGCCTTTGCCCAGGCCGATGCTGGGGTTAAGCACGGATGCGTTATGGGTGCGTGTCCAGCTCCAGAACAGCTCAGGCGGCCCTTTGAATCTTTTGATCGAGGATCGCTGGCCGCAAACCAATACCCTTGAACTCTATGTGCTGCATGAGGGGCAGGTGATCACGCGGCAGAAATCCGGCGATCACATCCCACTCGGCATGCGACTCGTCCCTTACCGTTACCCGGTGTTTGACGTCACCGTCCCACCCGGAAGCAGCAGCTTCTACCTGCGTTACCAGACCAATGACCTTCTGTCGTCGCGACTTTTTCTGGCGAACGAAGCGACGTTCAATAAGACCCGCGAAGTCGAAAAACTGGTTTTCGGCCTGCTTTTGGGCTGTCTGCTGATTATGCCTCTCTACAATATCATGCTGTATTTTTTGCTCAAGGATTCTTCTTATCTTCATTATACCGTCTATGGCCTGCTCTATGTCGTTTTCCAGGCCAGTATCAATGGACTCCTTTTCCAGTACGTGCTGGATCATCCCTGGATGAACGATGAACTCGCCATGTTCTCGGTTCATATCTGCGTCTTCTTTGTTTATCGCTTCCTCGTGGCCTTCCTGG
Organism: Oligoflexus sp.; assembly: GCF_035712445.1. Classification (NCBI taxonomy): domain Bacteria; kingdom Pseudomonadati; phylum Bdellovibrionota; class Oligoflexia; order Oligoflexales; family Oligoflexaceae; genus Oligoflexus; species Oligoflexus sp. Next base: position 2,253 of record NZ_DASTAT010000085.1, read on the forward strand.
ACCTGAGGCTCAACATGAGTCGGGTCGCGGCGCTGATCGGATGGTTTGAAAAGTTCGCTTTGTTCGTCGCCGTCCTTTCGCTCGTTCACCTAGGTAGCGCAATCGTGATAGGTTTCGCTACCAATATTTTCATGGTCTGGTGGCTTATATATACTTCGTACGTCATGGCTCGCAAGGGATACAAGCCTGCTTTATTTTTTCTAACGGCCTGGGTGCTGTTCGTCGTCGGCGACAGCTTCACGCTGCTTGGTTACCTTGGAATGATGGAAGAAGGCGCGCTGACCCAGTGGGGTATGATCGCCGGATCGGCTGTGGAGATGCTTTTGGTGTCGATCGCCATGGGCTATAAATTCGAGGAGATTCGCGATGCGCTGGTCGCCTCGGAGCGTGAGACGGCGAAACTGATCGGCACCATGGAATCGGCGCGGATCATTCAGGAGTCTTTGGTTTCCAAAAACGTACGCTCGTCCACCCTGGAAGTGGCGTCCTATTACCGGGCCGCGGAGCAGACCGGAGGCGATTGGTTCAGCATTGTCGACCGACCCGAGCAGAATTTTGCCGTGTTCGCGCTCGGCGACGTGACCGGACACGGACTCTCTTCTTCCATGATGACAGCTTTTGCCTGTGGCGCTTTGGAAGCGTCCGTCCATAATCTCGACTGGTCTCCCGAGGCGATGGGGACCTCGCTGGGGCGACTGGCTGAAACGTTCAATCAGCTGCTGTTCCGCACTGCGACCTCGAACGATCGGCTGATGACGATGAGCGTCTTCGCCATCGACCTGAGACAGCTGAAAGGCTATTACGTAAACTGCGGGCATCATGCGTCCTATCTGCTGAGCAAGGAGCGGCTGAGTCCCATCTTCCGCCGGGGCTCGATCCTGGGACTCTCGCGTGAACCGACCCGCTTTCAGGTGGTGCCCTTCAGTTTTCAGGTCGGCGACAGCATCCTCCTTCATTCCGATGGGCTGGTGGAAAACCGCGGGCCTTCGGGCGAGATGTTCCCTATGCATAAGGTCCAGAACATACTGAAGCATAGCCAAAGGCCCGGCGATAACCTGCAGGCCATACTGGAGAACGCCCAGGGGATCTGGAAAGACGCAAGCCCCGAGGATGACGTGACCGTGCTTCTGATCCGCATTGCTGCGGCCGCTGCGCCTGAGGCCGCTTTGCCGGCCAGCGCCTGACTTTCCTCTTTATTCAATTATCACTATAGGTTATAACTGAGCTGGAAGCCTCAAGCCCGGACCTCATTCTGCCGATACTTGCATTTGAAAGAAAAGATGTGGTATCTTTCATTTGAAAGGAAGGGATTTATGCAAACAAATACAGCTCCCTCCATCAATCAAAAAGAAAGAGATCGAATCCTGACCCAGGCCGTCCTGAAAGCCTCGGGAATCCTTGGATTAAGTCAAAACGATCTGTCCCAGATCATCGGCGAAAGTGAAGCCACGATGAGTCGGACCTTCCAGGGCGCCCGGAGCATCCGCGAGCGCAGCAAGGAAGGCGAGCTGGCTGTTCTTTTGATCCGGGCTTTCCGCAGCCTCGATGCGATCGTGGGCGGCAAGGAGCAGGCGATCCGGCACTGGTTTCACACCAGGAATCGGCACATGGGTGAGATGGTTCCCGCGGAGTTGGTTAAATCAGTGGAAGGGTTGAGTCATGTCTGCGCCTATCTGGACGCTATGCGGGGGAAAATCTAAGCTCGGCAGCCTGAATCTCAGTGCCTGGCGGATAGTCGAGGATCAGAGTCGCTCGTCGACCATGAAATTGACAAAGAACAGTGCGGAGCAGGCCGTCCTTGAGGACATCCTTGAGGACCGAAAGCCTGCGTTTCCGTTTCCACCTTATCAGAATACGCTGCACTATCTTTTATGGACGCCTTTTCGCTATCCGCCGCTGCGGAATGGTTCGCGTTTCGGAACGAGGCTTGAAGTCAGCATCTGGTATGGATCGGAAGCGATAGAAACGGCCCTGGCGGAGAAGGCCTACTATCGCTTCGTTTTTCACGAGGGGATGACGATCCCTTTTCAGGATTCCATCGAGAACAAGTACACCGCGTTCTGCGCCTCGGTCAAAGCCAACAAGGCCGTGGACCTGAGCGCCAAGGCCTTTGCAGATTATCATCCCATTATCGAATCCAAGGTCGACTACAGCCACACCCAGCAGCTCGGCGGCGCCATGCGCGCTGATGGAGTCGATGCCTTCGTCTTCGGTTCGGCTCGTGATAAAAACCGCGGTCGCAACATCGGGCTCTTTCATCCTGCCGTTTTCAGCGGCACGGATCCGAAGCAGCAGATGCTCTGGCATTCCTTTGAATCCCGCGGGCACATGCGCTTTTATCGTGCGGTCCCGGGCCAGGAACGCACGATGGAATTTGAGATGGGCGAATTCATGGTGGACGATCGTCTGCCGATGCCGGCGCTTTAACCTGGGAATGCCGCGAATTCCACGACCGTCTCCAGATCCTTGTCCCACAGCGCCCGGCTTCCCGTAAAGATATGCGCCGTAGGCTGCATGGACATTTCACTGTCCAGGCAACCCGTGGGAACCAAAAGCCGGCCACTCTCATGAAGCGTGGGGAGAGCCGACCCGCAGTTGTCACAAAAAGACTTCTGAAACCGTGTGCCTTCCAGATGAAAGGTCTTCACATGATCCCGGCCGGATACCCAATTGAGTTTCGCGGACATCGAAAATAGGTTCGATGCATGGGCCGAACCCGTCGCTTTCCGGCAGCGGCTGCAGTGACAGAGATAAAAACCTTTGAACTCACCGTCGATTTCAAACTGAACTTTTTTGCAGAGACAGGAACCCTGATGCATGGCGCTCTCCTTCAACCAAAGGCCGGAATCCCTGTAATCTGAGACCCCACGATCAACGAATGAATATCATTGGTTCCTTCGTAGGTGTAGACGCTCTCCAAATTACACATATGCCGCATGGATTTATACTCCAGCATGATACCGTTCGCCCCGAGCATATCCCGGCACACGCGCGCATTCCTGAGGGCCATCTCCACGTTCGCCTGCTTGGCCATGCTCACCTGGGCGAAGTGCATTTTGCCTTCGTCCTTCAGCTGCCCGAGCCGCAAAGCCAAAAGCTGGGCCTGCGTGATATCGGTGGCGATGGTCGCGAGTTTTTTCTGAACGAGTTGAAAACTCGCCAAAGGTTTATTGAAAAGTATGCGATCCTTGGTATAAGCGACCACCTCATCAAAACAGGACTCCGCCGCCCCGATCGCGCCCCAGGCAATCCCATAGCGCGCCTGGGTCAGACACGAAAGGGCGGCTTTCAGACCATCGGCCTTGGGCAAAACCGCGGATTTCGGCAGCTTCACCTGATCAAAATAAAGCTCGGACGTCACCGAAGCGCGCAGCGACATCTTCCCGCGCATCTTCTTCACCGTCACACCCTTGGTCGCCGTCGGCACGACAAAGCCTTTGACGCCCGCGTCCGTCTTCGCCCAGACCACGGCCACCTGTGCGAGGTTTCCGTTGGTGATCCACATCTTCGCGCCGTTCAAAAGCCAGTGATCGCCTTTATCCTCGGCCCGGGTCTTCATCGCCCCTGGATCGGAACCACCGTCCGCCTCAGTCAGCCCAAAGCAGCCGACCGCTTCCCCGCGTCCGAGTTTAGGCAGCCATTCCTTTTTTTGCTCCTCGCTTCCATACTCATGGATGGGGTACATGACCAGCGCCCCTTGAACCGACGCGAAGCTCCGCAGGCCTGAATCGCAGCGCTCCAGTTCCTTCATCACAAGGCCATAGGCCACGTTATCCATCCCCGGCAGTCCATAACCACTCAGGTTGGCTCCCAGCACACCCAGCTCACCGAGTTTAGGGATGAGGGCGGTGGGGAATTCCTCTTTTTCAAAGTGCTCGGGAATCAGCGGCTCCGCCTCCCGACTCAGGAAATTGCGCAGCGTGAGCGCCACCAGCTTCTGCTCATCGGAGAGCAGAGCGTCGATCGCGTAAAAATCTGGATAGGGACTGCAGTGCGGGTAGGCCACGGTGAACTCCTTCAAAGCTGTTGTTCCACCTTTTCGTTTACCACCGTGCCGGGTTCATTTCACTCGGATTCCCATACTCCACGACTCTGGGCCGCCATCACCTAAACTGCCCGATGCGACCACCCCGGAATCCGCAATCCGCAATCCGTCGTCTGCCCAAAAAAAAAGCGCTTACCCCAGAATCCCTCTGTTTTCTTTTTATGAATGTGGTTAAATAGCGACAGAAAACATAAACAATACGGTGAGTAAGCTCATGGACCGGAGACTTTTCGTCCGCCATTGCCTCATGGCGTCTGCGATGGGCCCCCTTTTGCCCAAAACCCTTCTGGCGTCCTCTCCTACCGATCGTCTGACCGCGTTACGTGACGAACCTCTGCGCCGCGTCGCCTTTGGTTCGTGCAACGATCAGACGAAAAGACAGGACCACTGGACGTGGATCGCCCGCGAGGATCCGCAGCTCTGGATCTGGCTCGGCGATAATATCTACGCCGATCGCGCCACGCTCGGACAACGGCGGGAGTGGTATCGTCTTCTGAAGACCAACGCCGCCTATCAAAAATTCATCGACCAGGTTCCCGTCCTTGGCATGTGGGATGACCATGACTATTACAATGAAAACGCCGACGGCTCGTACGCGGAGAAAGACGGAAGCAAAGCGCTGCTCCTCGAATTCATGGACGTGGCCTATGATAATCCGGTGCGCGAAAGACCCGGCGTCTTTCAAAGCTACGCCTTCGGCCCCAGCGGACGAAGAACCCAGGTGATCCTCCTCGATCTGCGTTACTTCCAGGATAAAAACAGAACCCGCCGCTCGCTCCTTGGGGAATTGCAGTGGCAGTTCTTGGAAGAGGAAATCCTGCAATCCACCGCCGACCTTTTTCTGATCGGTTCAAGCCTTAATGTCAGCTCCCCGGTGGCGGTCAGCAGCCTTGAAGGCTGGCGGGCGTTTCCCGAGGAACAAAAGCGCCTCTATAACCTTCTCGCCGCCACCGACAAACCCTGCATACTGCTGAGCGGTGACCGACACATGGGCGAGATCTATCGCATCGTGCTCCCAAGCGGGAAGCCGGTCTATGAAGTGATGTCGAGTGGACTGACCCATGCCGTGGGCGTGAAACTTCCAAGCCCCGAGCGGCTGGGGGAAATGGTCGGACGCAAGAACTTTGGATTTTTGCAGATAGATTGGACGGATGTGGGGCCCGAGGTGCAGATCCGCCTCCAGTCCGCAGAACGGGCCGAAGTCTACCACGCAAGGGGAGCCAATTTCTCGCGATAACGATGCAGTAAAATGCCCCGGCCTGAGTCCGTTCTTACGGCCACTTTCCAGGGGATGACCATGCTTTCAAGAACCACCGTTTCGCTCGACCATGCGACCTCTTCCGAACGCTTTAAATCCGCAGCGGTGGATATCACGGTCTTCGTCACGATTTTTCTGATCAGTATTCCGCTTGTCAATCAGCTGCTCGCGCGCTTCGATCACGCGGAATTCACGGTGCTGTGGATGCTCTTTTTCTTCCTGGGTTACGAAAACATCCCGGTCTGCCTTTGGGGGCAGAGCCTGGGACAGAAAATCTGTGGACTCAAGGTGGTCGATGCCCAGGGAAGGAAACCGGGCGTCCTTCCGATCCTGCACCGCTGGTGTCTCAAGATCATGTTCGGCACGCGAAGCTACAGACCTGCAAGCAATGGTGACAGCGTAAGCGAGGCGCATGATAAAGCCACCGGGGTCTATGTGGTTCGCGCCCGCACATCCTAAGCCCGCTGACTCCTGACCCCATCGCCGAACCTTTGCCCATACTCGTCGAGTTTCTTCCGAAGCGTCGTCTGAACCTCCAGACTGCTCCTGGTCCCCGGAAAAATCGCCGTGTTGTGCGGTGTCCGATCAAGCCAGAAAAGTCCTGTCGTCAGCGCCGCCTCGGGAGTCGCCGCCAGCCAGACGATGGTATCTGCACCCTGCTCCGGCGTTCGCAGCCAGGGCTTGGTCTTCTCATAAAACTGCGGCAGGGAATGCGAGACCGCCGGCGTATCCGCCCAGCCCGGATGCATGCTGTGCACGATGATCCCGTCCTTCTTCCATTCCTCGGCCCAAAGCTCGGTCATATCCACAAGCCCGCGCTTGGCCCGCGCATAGGCCTTGCTTCCGTTATAATCCTCGTGCTCGTACTCCAGATCCTGGAGCTGAACGGCCTGCGTGTACATCCCGCCCGAGGCGACATTGATCACCCGCGCTCCGGCCGCCTTCACCAAAAGCGGTTTCAAACCCTCGGTCAGCATATAGGGGGAGAGCAGAAGTGTCGCAAATGACTGCTCGATCCCCTCGGCTGTAACGACCCTTTGATTGAAAAGCGCGCCGGCGTTATTGATCAGCACATGGATGGGCTCGCCGCGCTGCAGCAGTCTTTGGATCAGATTCCTGACATCCTGCATGAGTCCCAAATCAGCGATCTCGATGCGCGGCGCCTTCACTCCTTCACTCACCAAAAGCTCGCTGAAATGCTGAGCCTTCTTTTCATTGCGCGCCACCACGATCAGATTCGCACCGAGGCGCCCAAGACTTCGTGCCGCCGCAGCCCCAATCCCCGAGGTCGCGCCGGTGATCAGCACATTTTTATCCGACATATCCGTGGTGATCCCGATCCAGCGGCTTTTCCCGGCGATAAACCCCCGGCGGGTGAATCTGAAAAGTCCGGGCAGCACCAGTCGATCGGCGAGTTTCGTCCAGGCGGTCGGCTCCCAGTCGGTCGCGGCTCCCTCCAGCGTTTGTTTCAAAGTCCGAAGCGCATGCGCCCCGTTCGCCTTGACGAGGGGCGCGAAAAGCGGCGCGAGCTTCGCCATCGGCTCCTGGTAATAGACATCAATCTGATAATGAATCGTGCAGCGGGACTCATCCCCTTCGAAACGGATGCGATCGACCAGACTGTAGTTGTCCGCCATCCCCTTGAGTTCCAGGTAGCGATCCTTTTGCATGTCGATGATGTGATAATTCAGGCTGAGCTGTGTCCAGGCGAACTTCACCTGGATATCAAAGTGAGTTCCCACTTGCAAAGGACCGGGTGTGGTCTTCTGCGCCTGGATCACGCTGGGGTCCCAGGACGCGGTGTTGCTGAAGTCGCTGAGGTAGGCGTAAACAAAAGACAAGGGGCGCTGGATCTCAAGGGACTGTTCAAAGGTAATACTGCTCATCGGAATCCTCCCTGCTCCTGGCCAATTCTAGCGAAACCTGAAGGAAAAGATACCCTGATTGCAGCCTGGAAATTCCAGCCAGTCCGGATGTTTACTCGTTACGGGCGCGTCTCGACTGCCCGGGCCACGATCCAGGCCTGAGAGCCAACAAAAAGTCCAAGCGCCCACGCGCGGGTAGGAGCAAACACAAGTCCCACAAAAAGGAGGACAAGTGTGAACAAAAGCATGCCCGCATACCTCTGCCCTTCCTCCCGCGCCTGATACGCCGCGATCAGAGTCGTCGCCAGGGAGAAAAAGGAAAGCTTCTCCATCACCGGCAGAATGGGGACCAGCTGCTCTGGTGGATACACGAAGACGATCACCACGTAAGGAATGACATAGGCCCAGGTAAAGTCCACCATCCCCGCCAGCCAGCGGCGCGGGATCAGGGTCTGAAGATAAAAAAGCAGCAGCGGGACGATCGCAGCCAGGATCACCGCTTGAAAGTGAAGAGCGAGCGGCCAGATCCCAGCGTTTACAATCCAGCCGACCAGCATACCCGCACAAAGCAGCGCGAGACTGCCATGGGCCGGCCGGCGATTTCTTCCAAAAAGGACGAGCTGCACCAGTCCGATCAGAAGCAGGGTGACGAACACGCCCAGATCCTCGGTCACAATAGGAATGAAGTACTGAAGTCTTTGCATCTTCTTATTATCGACCCGACCTTTCTTCTGCTCAAGAATAAAAGTCGTCGCAAGCTCCACCCCGAATGGCTGTTCGGGAACAAAAACATCAAAAGATTCAGGTAGGTCTGGTCGCCAAAGTTTGCTAGTATCACGACCTTCAATGCGGAGTATCTGGCTTGAGTAAACGATTTCATTTTTACGTGATATCTTCACTAGTCTTTTTATTGGCATTATCTGTGCGTCTCAAACCCTTCATCTATGCGGATCATTTCTTCCTGATCCCTGTGGATTTCGACGAGGGGGTCTATTATGGGGCGTCCGTTCTTCTCACCAAAGGCATTCTTCCCTACCGCGATTTCGATTTTGGTCATCCACCTGGAATAGTGTGGCTGTTCGGCCTCTGGCACTGGATTGTTCCGCAGTCTTCCGTCGCACATAGTTTCGCGCTTGCGAAGGTTGCCATGGCCATCCTTGGATCGTTCACGAGTGTAGGTGTATTTATTCTGGGAAAGAGATGGCATGGGCCGGTTGCCGGGATAATCGGGGCGGTGCTCTATGCAACCTATCCTGAGGTTGTGGCCTCGGATCGCAGCCTCTTTCTTGAACCTTTGATCAACGCGGCTGTGGTCCTGGCATTTCTGCTTTATGACACTCAAAAGCGGCCATGGATAGCGATCGGACTTCTCCTTGGCTGGGCGATTTCTGTTAAAGTTACAGCCGTTGTGTGGATTCCTGCCTTTGCCTGGATTGCATGGCAATCAGGTCGATATTTCAATATCGCCCGATTCGCCTCTGGAGGCTGTCTCGGTATCCTTTTCTTTTTTGTTCCATGGATCCTGATAGATCCAGCCAAATTTTGGGAGGGCGTAATTCAGTTTCAGATGGGACGTCCCCCCGATGGTGATGTCGCTCTTATGTCTCGTCTCAGCTCAATTCTTCGCGATCAGCACTTCGCTTTGAATATTTTTTCTGCCATCGGACTTTTGGTCTGGCCGTGGTCTGACGGAAAGCGACGAACACTGGGGGCTGCGGCCAGTCTCGCTTTGGTTTTTGCGTCGATCGTGCTTTTGTCCTCGAAGGGATACTGGAGTCAGTATAATACCCTGCTGGCGATGCCTCAGGCTCTCCTGGCGACTTTTTCTGCGACGATTTTTGTATCAGCCTCGTACCGGCGCTGGATTCTTGCAGCTGTTGGCATATTCTTGATAGCGTTTCCAATACGATCCGCTTTTAAAGGTGGTCGCGCACGATCTGTCGAGCAGCTCAAGCTCGTGCAGTCCATCGAGGAAATACCCCACAATGCTTGCGTATTTTCCTTCGAACCGGGCTGGCTCATCATGAGCAATCATTTTCCTTCCCCATGTTCGGGCCGCCTCGTGCTTGATACCTATCTGGTGATGCTGATGGATGCTCGCGAGGCTGGACAAAGGTTTGATAGTACAGCGGCAGCCTTTGCCACCGATGAATCCCAAAAGCGTGTTTTGCCCAGCCTGCTGAGTGCTGACGTCGTTGTCCTGGGTCCTCGTGGACAGGCACAGGTCAATGGCAGCGCAAAAGCTCGTATTCTTGAAGACTTCCAGCCCCGCGATGAACTGCTCTTCAATAAGCGTCATATTGGTAATATTCCCATAAAATAGCGTTTCCTGATCGCAATATTACTGCCCTTCCTTGTCCTTCCGATCGGGCCGCGTGGTGCGGCCTAAACGATCACATGGGAGGAGGTCAGAATGCACAAGCTATTCGCGAGGCTTGGTTTGGTTTTTTTGCTCACATACCATAGCCAGGCCTTGGCTCAGCTCAGCCCTAATCACTACGACATGGTTTTTTATATAGCCAAAATCGTTTTCAACATTTCCTCCCCTGGGGGATATTCCAGCAATTTCACCGAAATCTTCACGCGAAATTGTGGCAATGGCCAGTGCACTGAAAAGCAGGTTTGTGATTACTTGAACCTCGGTTCGGCCTATCCCATGGACTGCTCCTACGCGACAGACAAAATCAGCTACTTCGATCCCAAAGAAGCCGGTTTTAAGGCGTTTCTGAACGCACTGCCAAAGCCTCAGTCTTGCCAGGACGCGGCCGTCAATAGCCCAGGCAGGCTGATCATCGACGTGGATGGCAAAGGGGACGGCTATTGGGCCCAATGCTTCGAGGATGTCGCCACGGCTCAGGCACCCTATATTTCCAACAAGGACGAGGTGCTCCGAATTCTGGGGTTCGACGGAGATTATAATAGCGAGCCTGCGGTCCTCTTTGGATTCAATGCGGGACGTTTTTTCCGAGTCCATCCTGCTTACGGCCGAACCAGTCACCTTTCCAGCGGTTGGGATAATCTTCAGGGCACGGTTTCTCAAAACGCATCTGTTTATGCCATCCAGAATAGATACCTTCACCGCGTTGATCCATCGACAGGCGCCTGGACTCTGCTCGGGCCTCAGCAGTGGCTGAGCCCGAAAATTCCTCTGAGCAGCTTGAACGGCCACCTGTATGCGATACACAACGGTCAGCTGTTTCGCATCAATCCTGGCGACGGATCACGTCAGCCGATAGGTGGGGTAGGCAATTGGGTCGGTGCGACTTCCATTGCAGCCTCGTCCACCCAACTCTACATCATTCAAAACAACCGACTGCATGAGGTCAATCCGGACACGGGTGCCTGGCGGGTCCTGGGCGGAGCTGATTGGAATGGTCCCACTCACATGCAGTACGTTCAAGGCTCACTTTATGTCGTTCAAGCGGGTACATTGCATCACGTGAATCCAGGCAACGGCGCCTGGGCTGTTCTGGGGCGTGCGGGAGACTGGAACGGTGCAGCTTCCATGACATCTGCAGATGGCAGCCTCTTTATAGTTCAGAATGCGAGCCTGCATCGAGTCAGTCTCGCCACTGGCTCATGGCAAATTATTGGCTCTGCGGGAACTGCAGCCAACACAGTTGTGGTAGGCCTCTAAACAAAGTCCCTGGTTTATGCAAATAGAAAGGAGCATATTATGAAAATTGGTGCAAAAATCGCTATAATCCTCGCCTTTTTCGCGGGTTCTGCTCAGGCCAAAGATTACTGCTGCCAGCAGCTTCGGCTCGACGACATAGGGTTGGCCAGAGTCTCGGCCTGCAGTGACATCTCGGCCGAAAACCAAAGTGGAGCCGGTAATGTTTGCAGTCGCATCTATCCGAGCGGATATTTTACCCGCTCAACCTTTGACTCAGGCAAATGCGCTACCCGCTGTGATCCACCCGATCCGAACAAAGTTCCCCTGGAACAGGTTCCCATGCAGGATGCTCTTTATGGTTTTGAAGATGGGTCTCTCTACCGCATCGATCCCTATTTTGGTCGCTTTGGTTTCATGTCCCGCGAGTGGAAACCGCTGCAAGGAGCAAGTTTTGTAAATGGGGCCCTCTATGTTATCCAGAATGAATTTCTGCATCGTGTCGATCCAGCTACCGGGTCGTATGCGGTGATTGGCAGCAAGTATTATTCCGGTTCGCTTCCGATCTGGCTGGCAGCCATGGGCAACCGTCTTTTTGGAATGTACGGCAACAGCATTCGGGAAATTAATACCAACGACAACAGCAATCGTATCGTGGGCACGATTCGCGGCTGGCCCAGGACCCAGGGGTTTACTGCTTCAGACAAATTCCTTTACATTGTTCAGAATAATTATCTGCATGAAGTGAATCCGGAAACAGGTTCCTATCGGGTTCTGGGTGGCCAGGATTGGAGTGGCGGGACTATCATCAAGTTCTATAATGGCTCCTTGTATGTCCTTCAGAATGCGACTTTTCATCGTGTTAATCCGGCAACGGGCGAATGGAGCGTTCTGGGACAAATCGGGGACTGGGCGAATGCCGTATCAATGACTCCAGTTGGCGATCACATGTATATTATGCAGAACAGCACCCTGCATCGGGTCAGTCTGAGTACGGGAGCATGGTCGATCGTTGGCCAGCAGGGTACCTGGTATGAGACCTACATAGTGAGTCCCTAAGCCTTCGGCATTGGAAATGACTGGCGAATGGGGTGATGCTTGTGAACAGCACGAGATCACCCCATGACATTTTTATGCTCCTCTGCGTCATTCGGTTCATGGGCTTTAAGATCAAACATCGCCTTTCCCAAGCCTCCCTGTTAATCTTCCCCTCCGTTGGAGGACACCATGATTGAATGTCAGGCGCTGCGAAAGGAATTTCGAGTCTATCGAAAGGATCCCGGTATCATGGGATCGCTGCGGTCCCTTTTCCGGCGGAACTACGATACACGCGCGGCGGTGCATGGCTTCGACCTGATGGTCGAACGCGGGGAAATGGTCGGGCTGCTCGGACCGAATGGAGCCGGGAAGACGACCCTCATGAAGATGTTTGCCGGGATTATCGTGCCGAGCCACGGGACGATCCGGGTCGCGGGGCATGTGCCCTTTCAGAGGGAGCAGGCCTTTCGGAAAAAGATCGCGCTCGTCATGGGACAGAAGTCGCAGCTCTGGTGGGACATCCCGGCGATGGATTCCTTTCTGCTCCTGCAAAAGTATTACGAGATCCCCGAGAGGGATTTTAAAAAGCGGCTCGGTGAGCTGGCCTCGCTCATGGCCGTGGAACCCATGCTGAAGGTTCACGTTCGAAAGCTCTCCCTCGGGGAGAGAATGAAGATGGAGCTGATCGCCTGTCTCCTGCATCAGCCCGAGGTCCTTTTTCTGGATGAGCCCACCATCGGCCTCGACCTGGTCGCCCAAAGGAACATGCGGGATTTCATAGCCGCCTGGCAGGCCCAGCATAAGACGACCGTAATCCTGACCTCGCATTACATGGCCGATGTGGACGCGCTCTGTGATCGGATTGTCCTCGTTCTGGACGGGACGAAACGCTTCGATGGGTCGATCCAGGAATTCTCGGGAATACTGGGGCGCGAGAAATATGTGCGGGTGAGTTTCGAAAGTGCGGTGGACGACGGGGACTTCTTTGCCAGCTGGGATCCCGAATGGAATGAGACGCGGACCCGGGTGGATCTGCGCATCCCCGAAACCCGGCTGCGCGAGGCGGCGGTATCCATTCTGCAGAATTATCCGGTTATGGATTTCAGCATGGAACAGCTGCCCATCGAAAGAGTGATGAACGCCCTGCTCGCCAACCCGCAGCTCCTGCGTGGGGAGGCCGCGCTTGGCTGAACTTGACAAATGGCTCGCGACCATACGGATCAGCTGGAGTCGGCAGCTTGCCTATAAATTGAACTTTCTGCTGCTCGTGATCGGGCCCACCCTCGTCTTCTTTTTTGTGAAGTATAACCTTTGGCGCTCGATCTTCGCCTTGGAGGGCGTGACGACCATCCAGGGCTATGATCTGAAGGCGATGCTGCACTATCAGATCTGGGGGATGATCGTGGGGTTTTTGGCTCAGGGTTTTCAGAATATGAACCTGGCCGAGGATATCCGGCTCGGGAGGATTTCGAGCTACCTCGTCTATCCCTTTGGCTTCTGGCAGTTTCATACGGCCGGATTCATCGCCTTTCAGGCGCTGCAGACGCTGGTGGCCTTTGTTACGCTCGCCATCCTGCGCGGGACGGGGATGCTGGACGCCTGGAATTGGTTCGGGCTTTTGCAGGGGGTGGGCTTTTCCCTGCTTATGGGTTTTTTCTGGTACCAGGTAAGTTTCGTGCTCGGACTCGCGGCCTTCTGGCTGGAAGAGACCTGGGTCCTGCGGGTGATGTTTGTGACCATTGCCCAGTTTATGTCAGGGGCCATCCTGCCTCTTGAGATTTATCCTGGCTGGCTTGTGCGGATCCTGCAGTGGACGCCCTTTCCTTATTTGACCTATGTGCCCGTGAAAATCTTTATGGGGACCTGGGAGGGGTCGATCCTGCAGGGGCTCGGGACGGTGAGTGTCTGGCTGGTTTTGGTGGGGGGGCTTTCCTATGCGGTCTGGCGACGGGGGCTCAGGCTTTATACGGCAGCGGGGATGTGAACGATGCATGGGCTTATGCGGTACTGGGGCGTCTATCGGGAGTTTTTGGCGAATGCCTTTGCCGAGGCGAGCAGCTATCGGCTGCATTTTGTCCTCCTCATCGTTATGGATCAGCTGTTTTATTTCAGCAGCCTCGGGTCAGTGTCCTTTATTTTCGATCATGTGAATGCGATCGGTCCGTGGGAGCGGGATGAGTTCATGTTCTTTACCGCCTTTATGCTGGCCGTCGATCATCTGCATATGACGTTTATCAGTGAAAGTTTCTGGAACTTTTCCTTTGATCTGAGGACCGGGCGGCTGGATTTTGTGCTGCTGCGGCCCCTGAATACCATATTCTCCATATTTTTCAGATATATACGGCCCGCAACCATGATCAACTTCGTGACGCCTTGGGCGTTTTTGATTCATTTTGGGCGTGCGGTGGACCTGGGAGTGGGGCAGTGGGTGAGTGTCCCCTTTCTGGTCGTGGCGTCGCTGGTGTTTTTGGTGTCCATCGAGATCCTCATCTCGATGCTGATGTTCTGGACCGTCGAGGCCTTTGGGATTAATTTTTTACGGATGCAGCTGCAGAACATCTCGCGCTGGCCGGACTTCGTTTATCGTGGGGTGGCTCGGCGGTTTTTTACGCTGGTCATTCCGGTTCTGCTCGTAGGGAGCGCGCCCGTTAAGGCCGTCTTGAATCCCGAGGAGGACGCAAGTGGGCTTTTGTGGATGCTGATAGGGCTGGTGCTGATCTGGGTGGCGATTCGCTTTGTGTGGAAGCTGGGGCTTCGGAGCTATGAGTCGGCTTCGAGTTAGCGGCGGAGTGGCCGCACAGTCCTTGTCCGGGCCTCGTATGTTGGCCGTAATCCGTGGCCTCCGCATGTCGGCGGTCATCTCCTTGCGGCCGCCTTCCCGTCCGTGCCCCCGCATGTCGGCTGTCATCTCCTTGCTGCCGTCTTCCGTCCGTGCCCCCACATGTCCTCCGTCATCTCATTGACCCCGTCTTCTCGTGCAGCCCCCCAGTCCTGGTATAATCAATCCAGAGACATCAGAAGGGGGCCTCATGATCGATCATAACGACAAACGCAAATACATCCGCTTCGAACCCGATAGCGGCGATTTTGTGCAGATTGATAAAAATGCGCAAAGTACCGAATTCCAATTTCAGGACGTAGCTCTGCTCGTCGAAGAGTCCCCGATGGGTGGATTCGGCATCGTGTGTTTGCAGTCGGTGGGTCTGGCCAAAGGTTCCGTTTATCGTTTCAAAGTCGGCAAGCTCGCCCCTCTGAAAGCGGAAGTCGTCTGGGAACGCATCCTTGATGACAAGGTTGTGCGGTACGGACTCCGCTTCCTGGAATAAAGAGCAGGCCTGTGCGGTCCCTCAGGTGAGATCAGGCTGCTTCGGCGACCGGGTTTCACCCAGGACCTTGTGCAGCTCCTCCAGGTTGCTGGGACGGGCCAGGACGCGCACATGATCGCCCGTCCGCAGGACCGTATTGCCTTTCGGTATCAGATAGCGTTTATCCCGCTCCAGGCTGATCATCAAAACACCCTCGGGCAAACCCAGATCCACAACCCGTCGATCCCGAATGCGGGCGTTGTCCTTGATATCAATGTCGACGACTGTGAAACCTTCCGGCAAGAAATCATCCGTCAATTGATTGCTGACTTCCTTCTCTATGGGTACCGTCACCCTTGTCTTCGCAGCAAACCACGGAATGCTGATCCCCTGCACGATAACAGACAGCAAAACCACGAAAAAGACGAGATTGAAAAAGTACTCCGCGCGCGGAACGCCGACGCTCCACGGCAAAGTCGCCAGAATAATCGGGGCCGCCCCCCGCAGTCCCACCCAGGAGACAAAGATGCGTTCGTTTTTCTTCATGCTACTCCCCATGCTCGCCAGCCAAACGCTCAGGGGCCGCGAAAAGAACATCATCGCGATGGCGAGCAGGAGGCCTTCTTTCCAGACCTGAAGCAGGTGCGAAGGAAACACCAAAAGTCCGAGGGTCAAAAACACCAAAATCTGGGACAGCCACGCGATACCGTCCACGAAGCGGGTCATACTTCCCTTGTGCAGAAAATCAAAATGCCCAAGGCTCAAGCCTGCGACATAGACCGCAAGAAAACCGCTGCCGCCCAGCGTCGAGGTCAGCGCGAAAAGACAGATGACCAGCCCAACCAGGAACACACCATAGAGGCCTTCATACTCCACACCGATATGATTGATCAGCCAGCGAATAAAGCGCGCGCCGAGCCAGCCCAAAGCCAGGCCAAGTCCGGCCTGTTTGAGGAATAAAGTCAAAATCGGCACAAAACCCTGCTCGGGGGTTGTGATCAGCATCAGCATACCGATGGTCAAAAACACGGCCACCGGATCGTTGCTGCCGGCTTCAAACTCCAAGGTCTGTTTCAAAGACCCGCTCAAGGTGAGGCTCCGGGCCCGCAGTATACTAAAAACGGCTGCGGCATCGGTTGACGAGACTATGGCCCCGAGCAGTAACCCCTCCAGCCAGCTCAGGCCCAGCACATAGTGAGCAAAGATTCCGGTCACGGCGCCTGTAACGACCGTTCCTACAAAAGAGAGGGAAATCCCGAGCGGGAGAAAGGGTTGAATGCTTTTCCAGGATGTCCGCATGCCGCCATCAAAAATAATCACAGCCAGACAAACGCTGCCGACGGCAAATGCCAGCCTGTAATCATCAAAGGCGATGCCACCTGGTCCCTCGGATCCAGCCAGCATGCCGATGCCCAAAAAGAGTAGAAGCGCAGGCACGCCGAACTTGGAGGAAATTCGAGATGCCAGGACGGAAAATATAAGAAGTAACGAACTGGCGAGGAGTATTTCTTCGAGCGTATAGTTTCTAAACTGAAATTGGGGCATCAACAGTTCTTCCCATATTGATCAGGGTTTTCTATCCCTTGTGCAAACTCAAAAAAGGTCGACGCGTGTGCCGCAGAACCCGTCTGGCATGCGAGCCGAGAAGACGTTTCCTTAGGGTTGAGCGGGGCACGGCGATCGTGATAATCGCCCAAGTCTTTTTCTGCTCGGCAAAATCCACGAGGGTTTGGGAAATGGAATCGCCCTCGTCCACAACCGAGCTATGGACGTCCAGCCCGCTTTTTTGCAGTTTATTCTGAATGCTTTCGAGAATGCTCTGCGGGCTTTTGGCGGATTTGCCTTGCTGAAGAGTATTCAAAAGGAGGCGTGGCTTGGGATTTACATACACAAGATCCAACGCGGCTCCCCCTGTCTTCGCAGCCTCTGTGATCCATCGCAGATCCTGGCTGGTGGGCGGGACGGCCACATCAATACCCACGACCATATGAGGCGTCGCTGCAAATTCTTTCGGAGAAATATGCGGTTTAATAACAAGCGTCGGATGCCGGGCCAGCAGCGCCACGGTTTCAGAAAAGCTTCCTAAAATCCAGTGAGGCAGGCCCGTACGATCATTGCTGGCCACGATCAGGACGTCGCTGCCACAGCGCTGAGCATAGCGCGACACCATGGACCCTAAATATTCAAGACTATCCGTAGCCGCCTGCAGAACTTTGATGTTCTGCAGTTTGAAGCGCTGTTGGACCCTCTTTTCAAGGTTCACCAAAGCCTCTTTGGCAAGACGCGCCCGCGAATCCCTGTACCAGGTGCTTGGCATCATATACAGCGCCGGATGAATCACCGACACGACAGACGTTTCAGGAAAAAAACCGCTGTTTTGAAAAAGCTTGAGCGTTTCATAAAAGTGATCCAGATTTTCATCCAGATCTTGAGAAGGACTCAAAGCGATGACGGCTTTTTTCATGATTCGTCTCACTGCAGATAGGAATGGAAAGACTTTGGCAGAATCGTTTTAACGAATTCTTTATGTCTTGTCCATGCTTTACGCTCAGGATTGGGTTCTACTTCTTGTGTGCAAACGTAAAGAGCTCCCTTCGTGTGGACTGGTAGTGCTCTGGCGAATACTAGCTGAAAATAATTAGTTTATCAGATCAGCGGGACTGTGATAAAAACACCTGCCTTGGCTTGTAACGCCTACTGTGGAAGGGTTTCATGAGAAAAATGCTTTAGCTCTTCACTTTCATATCTGTTTTATCAATGGGTTGCAATCGGACGCGCTGGACTAACCAGATCGACAGCTTGGCACTGGAGTGCGGAGTTTCACAGATGCGAACGCTATGGAACCGCTGGATTTTGAGCTGACGCCAAAGCATTGCCTTAAACTGAACCGTAAAGAAATTACCTCCTCCCAACGAGTTGCCGTTATTTTTAAACAACGGCAAGCTGCTGAATTTATGCCAAACGATTTCAATAGACCTATTGTCACGGCTCAATGAATCGATTGTGGAAGCTACTGCAGTGCTTTTCCTCTGTGCGGATTGATAACTGGCGCTGAAGATGAAGGAAGCAGCAAAAGTGTCTTCAAGCTCCAGGTGCCGGAGGGAACGAAAGTTAACGTTTCCATTGAGTCTGATTTTGTGAGTAGATCTTTGGAAATCAATGTGCGGCAGTGCTTTGTGGTGTCCAGGTCCAGGAGTGGGAATATTAAAATTCAGGACGCCAACGGCAATTTGTTTGAAGAGAGTATAGAAAAAATTGTAGCTCAATCTGTGCGTAACCCTCTGCCAGTGGAAACATTAACTCTTAGAGGTCCTTTCACGGATCAAGAGAAAATGTGTAAGCCCGATCCTGCGCATTATCGAATGGATGGAGTGAATTGTGTTCCTAAGACGTTTCGCTACTATTGTGAGGATTCGCCAGCGCATGCCAGCGTGATTGGATTCAGTAATTTTTTCTTAAAAAAAAGACTGCGCGCGTAGGAACATTCGATGTGTCCTCGATAGCGCAGTTTGAGAAACTTAAGTCTCTCGATATATCCAATACTTCGATATCCAATATAGATAGAATGCCCGAGATGGATAGTATTGAGGAGCTGAAAATATCTGCGGATAATCAATTTCCTGAATTACCTTCACTTAGCACTTTGGTTATCAATGATGCCGCAAAGATGAAAGATTTGTCAGGGGTTGAAAAATTTCCAAAATTGGAAGTGATAGATTTTAGTCAGAATTCGAATTTTAGCAGTCTTGCAAATCTAGCAAAGTTAAGTGAGCTTCGCGAAATAAAGAATGGCAGAAGGCTGCGAGGAGGCCTTGTTGATGAAGGCTCCTGTCCGGAAGGCATCGAAGCCCCTTGGGGCCTTCGAGACTTCTGCAGAAATCTACAGGTGCCTTTTGGCACAAACCTCGGGCCTCTGCCGTTTTAGAATTTATTTTCGCGCCCCGCTATTTGTTATTTTGACTTCATTCTTGGGTGTACCGCTGGAAGTACCCTCGGCTTCGATTTTCTTAACGACTTCATCAAAGCCTTCCAGGACTTTTCCAAACACTACGTGTTTACCGTCAAGCCACGAAGTCTTAACGGTCGTGATGAAGAACTGGGAGCCATTTGTATTAGGACCCGCATTTGCCATGCTCAAATAGCCAGGACCTTCATGCTTTAAATTGAAATTCTCGTCTGGGAATTTTGTTCCATAGATGGATTCTCCACCCGTACCGTCGCCGTTTGTGATATCTCCCCCTTGGAGCATGAATTCAGGGATAATACGGTGAAATTTGCTGCCCTTGTAGGTCAGCTTTTTCTTATTATCGTTTTTCTTATTATCGCCTGTGCAAAGAGCCATAAAATTTGCGGCAGTCTTGGGTGTCTCTTTCCCAAAGACGCCTATAACGATTGTTCCGGCGGGTTTGCCGCCAATACTGACATCAAAGAAGCACTTTTCTGTGACCTTAGGGCCGGATTCCGCTGTCTCTTTCGGCTTGTCAGCAGCTTTTGCCGCTCCCTTCTTCTCATCCGCCCCAAAAGCATTCAAAGCCACAGTCAAACCCAAAGACAAAGCAATACAGCGTGAGATAAGCATCGCAAACTCCTCTGATGGCGATGGTAGCAAGTCCATCAGATTAGCATCCCAACTGTCTGAAATAAATCTGCTTTATGTGGCATGGCGAGAGGACGGGGAGGAAAGAAGGGGCAGGGGGCCCCTTCGGCTCAGTCCATACTTGCATTGACGTGGAGGCGGGCCAGGAAACCGCTGATGTCGCCTTCATAGGAGCTGCCGAGGCCGCCGGCCACCACACCCCAATAGCTGGAGCTGATCGCCCGGACATCGCTGTTAAAGCCGACCGGAGTATTGAAAGCCGCAACGCGTGACCCATCCCGTCCCATCGCAGCCATCCGGCCTTGGGTGACCCCACGGAAGCTGGTGAAGGCCCCACCGGCCCAGATCAGGTCATTGTCGGCATCGTAGTCCAGGGCAAAGACTGTACTGTTGAAGCCGGTGGCACTGAAGCCCGCAGCCATGGCCCCGGTACTGTCGAGTTTCGCAATGCGGTTGGCCACGATGGACGTTTGATAGCGACTGAAAGCACCGCCGACGTAAAGAGCATCTTCCGCAGCCAGCCAGGTCAAGGCCTGAACTGATCCGTTGAAACCACCGCCCGGTTCAAATCCAGCCGCCAGGCTTCCGTCGCTGGCCAGCTTCACAA
>NZ_DASTAT010000086.1 GCF_035712445.1 Oligoflexus sp.
AACCTGGATAAGATCGCCGAGTCGACCAAGGTTGATGTGGCCGCCGCTTTGAAAGATTACAAAGGCCGCACGGAAGTGGCAGCTGGTGAACTCTTCGAGCCGACCCTCGTCAATGTTCAGAAAAGAACGCAGTACAGCGAGCTGCCGAGCGGCATGAAGGTCGCGCTGACCCCGAAGAAATCCCGCGGCGCGCCTGTGAGTTTCCGCTTCGATCTGCAGGTGGGAAGTGAAGCCGAACTGAAGGATCGCCTCGTGGCTCTGCACATCCTGCCTCGCGTGATGATGCGCGGCACCAAAAAGCATGATTACCAAACCCTGACCGATCAGCTCGCGCTGACCAAGACGAGCTTCGGCGGTTATTCCGATTGGTCGCTCGATAACCCTGGCAAGATCGTTTTCTCCGGCACCACAGTCGGCCCGAACCTTGATAAGGCCATGGACCTCGCGACGGAAGTTCTGATGCAGCCGTCCTTCGATCCGCAGCAGTTCCAGCTCGTGAAGCAGGAATACCTCGCTGCTTTGAAAGAAGCCGCCCTGGATCCGGACGCTTTGACCAATCGTGAGTTCCTGCGGACCATGGTGGCTGTTGCGCCAAGCGATGTGCGCTATATCCCGACCATCGAGGAAGAGATCAAGCTCCTCGAAAAACTGACTGTGAATGACGTCAAGAATGTTTACAGCAAACTCGTGGGCGGCAGCGCCGGTCAATTCGTGGCCGTCGGTGATCTGGATGCGGAGAAATTGAAGAAGCAACTGACGGCCAGCGTCGGTCAGTGGCGTTCGCCCAAAGCCTTC
The DNA here is from genome assembly GCF_035712445.1 of Oligoflexus sp. Lineage (NCBI taxonomy): Bacteria > Pseudomonadati > Bdellovibrionota > Oligoflexia > Oligoflexales > Oligoflexaceae > Oligoflexus > Oligoflexus sp. The sequence continues at coordinate 796 of NZ_DASTAT010000086.1, forward strand.
CAGGCCATTGCCTATAAGCACCAGCCTGTCAAAGGCGCTATCAAGACCTTCAATACCCCTGATAAAAAGGGTGCGAACGTCTCGGTCGTTCAGCCTCTGGCTCTGAAGGATTCGGATCCCAACTATCCGGCTCTGCGCATTGCCAGCAACATCCTCGGCACGGGCGGTACATCGCGCATCTTCGGTCGCCTTCGTCAGAAGGAAGGCCTGTCCTATGGTGCCGGCGGCATGATCCGTGCGGATCAGAAAAGCGATGTCGGCTATATGCTGGCTTATGCGATCTGCGCCCCGCAGAACGTGGATAAGTCGGTGACGGCGATTCGCGAAGAGCTGGTGAAATTCCAAAAAGACGGCGTCACAGCCGACGAACTGACGATGGCGAAGCAGGCCTATGCGGAATCGAAGAAGAACGCTCTGATGCGCGATGCGAGCATCGTCGAACTTCTGTCCCGCAACATGGAGCTGGGCCGCGATCTGAGCTTTGATATCAAGCTCGACGAGGCCATTGCCAAGGTTGATCTGGCCGCTGTGAACGCAGCTGTCAAGGACGCTGTGAAACCGGATCAGCTGACCGTGATCACGGCTCTGGATAAGAAAGCCGCAAGCGAAGTGGCCAAGGCCACGATGTAAAAGAAATGATCAGCAGGGGTTCGGCTTTCGGGCCGAGCCCTTTGCTATTCTTCCAAACCTGCCCCCTTCAAGCCTTCGGTATCCCGCATCGCCAGTTCTCACCAACTATTTCGCGAACCTTTGGGTCTGTGACAAATAAGAGGACGGATTGTCCCCATTCCAGCCGTTAAGAAAATGTCCTGACTTCGGGACTCTTTCCTTACTGATTGGTTGAATAAAAATCCTTAAGTTTATCGACCGAGAACCGAACGCTTGAGGGAAGCTATAATTCCTTTTGGAGATCATACGTTATGAAGTTCTCGACCCCTTTGAAACTGTTCTCGGTAAGTTGTCTCGTGGCATGGGCGGCCGTCAACTGTGGTGCTCCGGAGGAGGACAAGGAGACAGAGAAGGCCTCCACCAGCGCCAGCGAGACATCAACAAGTACCGGAGGAAGCACCACCACGCAAACCTCGGGTAGCTCTGGCAGCTCAGGCAGCAGCTGCACTGCGACCGCCAACACCACCGCGACAAACACTCTCAGCACCTATGGCTGCGCACTTCTCACTCGCGATACCACATCCTGCAAGGCCAGCCGTGAAGCGCAAGGTCTGAGCGGTTTCTGGCTGAAATTCTCGTGCAGTGTGACACTGACCAAAAGTGGAAACAACGTCGTCATTGCGACGAAAAATCTCCCGGATACCAAATCCTTCTATTACAGCAGCACCGATGCATGCTACGAAGCCTTCTCTTCGACAGCGCGCAAGGCAAACCCCAACAAGATCGCTTCCAAAACGGTTTCCCTGACTGTGCCCTACGCTCCGACTGCAGCAGCCACTGCCTCAGCGACTCCCGAGGGCATTATCGGTGTTGCTCTGAACGGCGTTGCCATCTATGACAACAGCGCGGCTCCAGGTGATGACATCTTTAACGAGGAAGCCACCTTCGACAAGTGCGATGGTCACCCCGATATGTCGAGCACCTATCACTACCACACCGAACCTGGCGCCATCACCAATAGCGACTCCAACTTCATCGGTGTGCTCCGCGATGGATTCCCGGTCTATGGTCGCAACGACTACAACACCACCACGGCGGCCAGCGGCCTCGATTCTGCCGGCGGCAAAACCGGCAAGACCGTCGATAGCCCCAATACCGATGTCTATCACTATCATCTGAATCTGCAGAGCAATGGGACCAAGTCCGCGTACTTTATCTCGGCTGGTTACTACAAGGGAACACCTGGAACATGCACAGGCTGCCAATGATCAAGGCTATTCTTTCCATCACAGTCCTGATAGCGGTTGGCGCGGGAATCGTCCTTTCGTCTCTCCTGGTCCACGCGGATGATCCCCGTCTCAGGCTCGTCAGCTATGACTACGAGTGGAAGGACAGGCCTGCGAACGCCATCGTTTACAGTCTCTATGACAATCATCGTCCCAAGGAATTCTTTGTGCTGTGGCAAGGGAAGAAGCTCGGGACCGAATACATCTGGTATGACAATGGTCAGCTGATGGCCGAGCGCCCCCATTCCAAGGGCCTGCCTCACGGCGCCTGGAAGATGTGGTACGAAGATGGATCAGCCAAGAGCCTGAAAACGTATGAACTGGGGGCCATAGTCGGAGACGCCTGGAGCTGGCATCCCAACGGTCAGGTCGGAACCTTCAATCGTTATGCGGGTGGGAGCGAACGTGAGGAAACTCACAAGGCCTGGATTCCAGATGGAACGGTTTATTACAATTACGTCTATCAAAATGGACACAAAGTCGGGGTTAAAGGAGGCGAATTTTGCAAGCGCTTGGAGATTATAAAAAAATAGCCTGGATGCTGCTGGTCATCCTGAATCCCGGCTGCAAGGCGGGGCCCGATGTTTTCGAAACCGCGATAGCGCGGCATAAGGCGACACTCGTGGATCAGGTCAACAGCCCCGCCACGGGTCTGCCCTATTTCACGGTGGAGACCCTGAATCCAGTTTGGCAGCTGTCCGCCGCCACACCGATCGTCACCATGCCCGCCCTCAAGCTCACGGATCAGGACGGCAAAGTTCGTGACAGCTCGCTCTTTGATGAACGCATCACCGTCATCGGCTTTTTCTTTGCCAGTTGCAGCGGCTTTTGCCCATTTCTCGTGGAAGGCATGAAGAAGATCGAGAAGGAGACGGAAGCGATCTCGGACAAGGTGCGCTTCGTGGCTTTTTCTGTGAATCCCGAACAGGATACGCCGGCTCGCCTGAAAGCCTATGCGAAAGAGAGGGGTCTGAATACGGATAAAACGTGGACTCTGCTCACCGGCGATCGGGAAACGATCTATTCCCTGGCGAAAAAAACTCTTGTGAGTCAGGTCTTCCGCAGAGCCAGCGCCGCCAACAGCTTCGTGCATTCCGAGCATCTTTATGTGATCGACGGGCAGCGGCATCTTCGAAGCGTGTTGAATGGAACACGCGTGGATGTCAGCCGCGATGCGAAGATGGTGATACGCCAGCTCGCAAATCCTTCCGAGCTGACGAGCAATTGATAGAAAACGATTTCAAGGCAGGGTATAGCTTTGATCTTTCGAAGTCTTGGCCGTATAGAGAAGCTTGTGCCGCTGAAAAACCGAAGCTCGTAAGCATAGGCTCGGCATCATTTCGGGTTCTCACCCTTCGGCGAACGCCGCAGCTGATCGACAAATGGATAGACAAGCTGCTTGACGAAACTGCTGGAAATTCTTTCCTGATAGAGCCCGTACTTTTCAGGCCACGCCCGCGGGCAATGGAAGGTTCCAAAGACGACGTCGATGATCGAGAACGTGACGGCGAAATTCTTATCCAGGGCCTCGGGCTGGCTGCTGTGATGCCAGTGGTGGACCAAGGGGGTGGTGAGGATATAGCGCAAAGGGCCGAAGTGAAAGCGCACGTTGCTGTGCACGAAAAGGGCCTGGATGGCCACGATCGGCATGTAGACCTGGACTGCGGCCTGCGAAAAACCGAGGCACACGATCGGCACATAGCTGAAGGCCCGGGTCGCGATCACATCCCCGATGTGAAGGCGCGAGCTGGCAAGCCAGTCCATTTTCATCGTCGAATGGTGAATCTTATGAAACTGCCACCAGCGTTTACGCGTATGAAAATAGCGGTGGATCCAATACTGAGCGAAGTCGGCAATGAAGAGGATAGCGAGGACCTGAAGCCAGATCGGCATTTTTTGGGTCAGCTGCGGCACGCGGTTCAGAAAAATATTCTGATGTATCCAGTTCCCGGGCCATACGATCAGCACAAAAATCCCACCCATCAGAAGATGATTCAAAGCATAGTGACTCAGATCCGTGGCCAGACCCTCACGCAGAAAACGCTGCCGCCGCAGGTAAAAAATGCGTTCAAGCGGTACGAAGATCAGGGACATGACCAAAAGATCGAGGATGATCAGATCAAGGCTCAGATAGATCGGTTTTTGCTGGATGGGCACCTCCACCGTGACCGCCGATCCCCCAAGGATGCTGGCCAGCGCCGCCATCAGAATCGCCGCCAGGGCCAGGCCCTTTTTCCGACCCAAAAGCAGCGCAATCAGTCCCAGGCCGAACGATACATAAAGACTGCCGAGCAGGATCATGCGAAGCTGCTCGACATCATAGACTTCGCGCAGCTGAGGATTGGATAGATATTCCGGGAAGTGGAAGGCCAGGACCGAGAGAAAACAGAGGATCGCCAGATAAAGAGCGATATAGGCCAGCTTGTTATAAATCGACGTTTTCACAGCCCGTCCTTAATCAAAGTTGGTCGGAATGCCAAGACGCAGAAGAAGCGCTTCGATCCGCGTCCAGGGAATGCGATTGGTCAAAGGATTGGCCCAGCCGCTCAGGATGCAGTAATTCACGCGGAAGGGCGGCCTGTGATGCTGCAGGTGCTCGTCGCTCGGAAGGACGATGCGATACTTCTGAAGGGATGAAAGCCAGGACGGTTTCTGCGTCCGAGGCCAGTGGGACCAGCGATGAAAAAGATTGGAAAGAAAACTGAAGAGGAGAAACCAGATCCAAAGATGCCAAAGGAAACCCTGGCTCCCGGCCTCTGGCCGCAGGAAAGCCAGGATCGCAGTCCCGGCTATCGCGGATGCCCCCAGATTTTCAATCAAAGAGATACGGGTGATTTCCAAAGGATCCCGATGATGACGCCGAAACGGGCCGACCAGCATGGGACCCCACACAGGAGTCGTCTCGCAGCCGAAGGAATCGCAAACCCAATGGACAAAGCCCGTGAAGAGATCTGCAAGGTAATAGCCCAAAGGCAAAGCGAGGCAGCTCCAGCCCAAAGCCGAAGTAAAATCGTCTGCGAACAGATGATGAAAGGATAGGACCAGCAGACTGCAAAAGCCGACGAGTCCCATGACCTCGAAGCCGCGTACTAGCATCGCCTGTGTTTCCCGGGGTAAACTTTTCAATTTCAGTATATCCTACTATAATAATGAACGGAAATGCCGCCCTCTTTTCTCAGGACACAGAGCATGCAGTCTTTCGCACAACCTCGTATGGATGCGAAGCGTTCTCAGGCGCTTTGGCAAACGATGCTCGAAACCATCCATGAGCAAAAACTGGATGCGCCGGCGACCGCGCGCCTTCTCTTGAAAGTTCCCGCGCTCGTGACCCTCGGCGGTCTTGGGCTCTACGCAGCATGGTTCGCGGCAGATTCGGCCCAAACTATTATCGCCTGCCTCGCCCTGGCCTTCATCCTCGCGCAGTTCGCGTTTTTGGGCCATGACGCGGGGCATGGGGCTCTTGGCTATTCACGGCGGATTCACACGGCGCTTGGGCAACTCTGTATGACGGTCGCGACCGGGCTCGCCTTTCAGGAATGGTACGGACGTCATCGGACTCATCATCAGTTTTGTCAGTATGAACCCAAAGACCCCGATATGGATGTGGACCTCGTCGTGTCCCTGACGGAGGATTCACGGCGTCGTAAAAGAGGGCTCGGACGTTTTTTGACCCGCTGCCAGGGGATTTCCGTCTGGTTTTTATCCCTGCTTTTCGCCCAGAGTCAGCGGCATCTTTCCCAATGGGGCGTGCTGCTGAACCTCAGGGCCTATGCCCTGGATGCTGCCGTGCTCCTCATTCACTTCGGACTTTGGTGGGGTCTTCCTTTGGCCTTGGGCGTCGATCCCCTACGGGTGCTGATCGTCTATACCCTGCCGCTCTTTTTCCTCGGCCCCTATCTGGCTGCCATTTTCTGGGTCAATCACGTGGGCATGCCGCTGATTGAAAGAGTCGACAGCTTCAGCTTTCTGGAGCATCAGGCCGTGACCTCACGCACGGTCACCAATCCCCGCGCCCTCGACTGGTTCTTCGGTGGCCTTAACTTTCAGATCGAGCATCACCTTTATCCGCAGATTCCTTCGTTTCGCCTGCGCCAGGTCCAAACGATAGTCCGCCCTTCCCTGGAAGCGGAACGGATTCCTTATCAAGCCGTGTCTTTTGCTCAGGCCGTCCGCGATATCGCGGCCCACTTTCGATTTATTGCAAAGGGAACGAATCCATGAAAGCGCTTGTCATCGTCAATCCCATGGCCGCGCATGGCAAGGTCGGGCGTAACTGGAAGCAGTCGGAGTCGCGCCTTCATGAGAAAATCGGGCCCTTTGATACGGTCTTCACCGAAAGACCGGGGCATGCCGAGGTTCTGGTGCGGCAAGGGCTCAAGGATGGCTACGATCATATCCACATCTATGGTGGGGATGGAACCGCGACCGAATCCATCAGCGGCTTTTTTCAGAACGGCAAAGCCCTGCGTCCCGAAGTTCTGTTCTCCGTCTGGCCCGGCGGCACAGGCTGCGACTTTCATCGCGCGATTCTGCTTCCCGATACCTTCAAAAATCGCGGTGCGGATGGCATCACAGTGATCGATGTGGGTCGCCTGACCTTTCTGGACCATCAAAAGAAAGAGTGCGAAAAATATTTTCTGAATATCGCGAGCTGCGGCATCAGCGGTTATGTCGATCAGCTGATGGCGAAGAAGTGGAAACGCCTCGGCAGCGCGGGTTTTCTTTTGAATACCATCGAAGGCCTCGCGCGCTATAAGAACCGCCGGGTCCGCATCAAAACCGATCGTGGTGATCTGGGTGAGCGGGTCGTGCGGGCCGTTGCGATCGCCAATGGCCGCTTCTTTGGTGGCGGCATGAAGATCGCGCCCGATGCGCAGCTGGATGATGGAAAATTCCAGATGGTGATTCTGGGCGACATCGGTCTCGCCGATGCCCTCATCAACACGCCGAAGATTTATTCCGGTGAGCATATGAGTCATCCCAAGATCGAAACGCAGAACATCACCTGGACGGAACTGACCAGCGACGAGGAAGTCCTGCTCGATCTGGATGGCGAACCGCTCGGTACTCTGCCCCTGCGCGTCCAGATTATTCCCGCCGCCCTGCGCCTGAAAACCTATTGATCTTCCGCCTTGACCTCCCTGAACCTGCTGCTTAGAATCGCCGGCAAGAGGGAGGAGAATTCACCTATGCAAAACATCATCAAACAAGGAATTCTGGTCAGCCTTTTGACACTGGCGGGTCCAGGCTCCGTACAGGCCACGGAGGCTCCACCGAAAATGGAATTTCAAATTCGCGATCCGCAGACCCGCGAGGTCTTTTTTCAGGGCTATGAACGCGTCACCGACACAGGTGCCAATACCCGCAAGGAAACCTTTTTCTTCGACATGAATCGGAAAGAGGCTCTGGTCGAAGACGCCGTTTACAACCGGGATTCGCTGCGCATGGAAAGCTATGTATCCCGCAGTTCCGTGACGGGTGAAGAGACCATCATGAAAACTGAAGGCCAGCGCATCCAGATCAAATACCGGCCGGAAAAGGATGACGACTTCAAGGAAACCACGCTGTCGTGGTCTGCGGACACTCTGCATGGGAAAGTCTTTGACGACCTGATCGTGCGCAACTGGGACAAGCTCCTGAAGGGCCAGATGCTGAAGTTCGATCTGGTGCTGCCCTTTCGCCTCGAATCACGCGGTTTTCAGATCTTTCATAACCGCCGCGTGACCAATCAGGGCCGTGAACTGGAAGTCTTCTCGCTGCAGCCGCAGAATTTCCTCTTGCGTGCCTTTGTTCCGAAAATGGAATTTTATTATGCGAGCGACCCCAAGCCGGAACTTAAAATCTTCACCGGACCATCTGTGATTCCGATCAAGGGCGAAACCAATCGCATGGTCGAAATCATTTATGGACTCTCGGGTGCTCCCAGCTGAGGGAGCTTCGCAGCCGCAGACTGGGCCGAATAGGCCCGGTTTTTCCAATTCATGGGCCGACGGAACACCCGATCATAGACGGCCAGCATGGTGATATAACAGAAGAGTCCCAGGGAAAACGGCAGAAGGATCACACCCCATACCGAAAATCGTCCGAGATTATTCTGGATCCGGAGCAGCACCAGCCATGTTAGAAGCAGCACGAGCCAGGGATAGGGTTCGTTCAAACGCCCTTCACCGATCGCCGCCGTTATGAAAAGCGTAATTTCGAAGGTCGAGCCCCAGTAGCTATAGCCCATGCCGGCACGAAAATTCCGACGCCAACCGCGAATGAAATCGGAAAGAGTTTCATACATGCGCACGGAAAAAACAGCTGGTCCTGTATAGACTTTCCAGCGGCCACCATCGGCCAGCACCGCCTCGGCCAAGGGAATATCCTCGACCCAGTCCGCGCGCACCCGTGTGTGACCGCCCATGCGTTCGTAAAACTTGCGTTCAAAAACCAGATACTGGCCAATGGCAAAGACCTGACCCGAACGGGCTTTGCCATAAGGATTCGTCACGGCCAAAAGAAGCGCATGAAAGGGTCCTGTCAGACGTTCCCAGAATTTCGGATTCTGATGCTGCGGCAGGACCGTGAAACCCTGCGCCTCGCTGTTCAGCATCTCGCACATGACCCGTCTGAGTCCTGTGGTGTGATGCACGGTATCCGCATCGGTGAAGAGCAGGTACGAACCGTGCGCGGCCATGGCTCCCTGATGGCAGGCCCACTGCTTGCCGTTCCAACCCTCGGGCCTTTCCTTTCCGCGGATCAGACGGACATTATAGGTCCTGGCAATGAGGGCCGTATCATCGTCCGAGCAATCATCGACCACGATGACTTCGTAGTGTGGATAATCGAGCCTGGTCAAGGAATCCAGCAGCGGACCGAGCACCTTCTCTTCATTGCGTGCGGGCACGATGATCGAGACAAGCGGCCAGCTGGCCGGCTGCACCATGCAGGGACGAAAGGTTCGTGGCCACATGCGATAGATCAGAAGCAGCAGGCCCAGGGCTCCAAGCAATCCAGGGATCATGCGCGCGGCCCTTTAAAATGGCAATTGAGCGACCGTTTCCGCGACGCCGGGATAACCTTCAAGGTACCAGTGCCACCAGGCGGCGATCATGAGCACATGACCGGCAATCGCGACGAAGTGAGCCCACATTTCCACGCGGTCCACGCCCTTGTTCAGATAGCGGTGCCAGTGCAGGGCCTCATCAATAATACTGTAAAAAAAGGATAGAGCGGTCAGTCCTGCCGCCGCCACCGCAAAAGTTTCACTGTGCTCGTAGCAAAGACAGAGGGCCATGACGCTCGTGACAGCGGTGACCATGATCATCTGATGAACATGCTCCTCTCCGCCTTTGATATCCTCTTTGTAAAGCGTGCGATGGCCGATATCATCAATCGACAAGGCGGTCACGAACATGCCGACGCCGATGGGAATCCACCAGACATAGCCGGGATATTGCACGCCTTGGGAATGACCAAACGCAAGAAAGGCGCTGACGCCGATCAGAAGGCTGGTGATGGTTCCAATCCAGCAGGAATAGCGGAACCAGTCTTCGCGTTCGAAATTTCTTATCTCGCGGACATAATCCCAGGCTTCCGTCAGCCAGGGTTTGGGTTGGGCCAGAGCTTTCGTACTATTCATGCAGAGCCATCCTTTCTTCCGTACGCAGACCTAGAGTCAACTGATGCAAACGATAGGGCACGGTTTTCAGTACGCGGCCCACACCACGGCAGGCCACGCGCACTTTTTGAGGCCAGGGTATCCATACCCGCTGATCCCACGCGTGTCCCTGACGACGCCGGACCTCGTGCCCAATAGCGGAATAAACCTCACGGGCTATGGCCACGGCGAAGGCGCAGCGCAGCGGCAGATATTTCAGTCCGGCATCACCCGAACTGTAATAGCGATCGGCCATGCTCAGGGCCCGTTCGACAACGGCAAGGAGAGCAGGCCTATACACGGGATGCAGAATATTTGCGCCTTCCGGGATGCCCGCCTTGTCCAGCCAGGTTCGCGGCAGATAAATGCGGCCCATCGCCGCGTCCTCGGCGATATCGCGCGAGATATTGGTGAGCTGCATGGCAATTCCAAGGTCCACGGCATGCGGAAAGGCAGCCTTCGACTCGGCGTTCATCATGTAGCTCATCATCAGGCCCACCACACCGGCGACCCGATAGCAATACAGCAGAAGCTGCTCTTCCGTCTGGTACTGAACCTTGTCGAGGTCCATGGCCATGCCCTGGATCAAATCCCGCGCATGCTCATCGGGAAAAGGAACTTCGCCGCGGACCTCGCGAAAGGCCTGCATCGCAGGATGGAGTTCGCGGGGCGGCATCTCGGCAAAGCTTTCGTCTTCCAGTTCACGCAGAACGCGCTGACGCTCTTCGAAGGAAGCTGTGGCCGGCAGACCGTCCACCCGATTATCCACATAACGGCACCAGGCATAGAGTCTCACCACGCGACTGCGAATGCTTTTGGCAAAGAGTCGCGAGGCGAAGGAAAAACTCAAAGAGCCCTTTTGCATCGACTGCTGGCCGTAACGGGTGAGCTGGCCCTGAGCCACCGCATTCATGCTTCGACTCCCTGCATGGTGGGCGAGAAGGGACGGGCCACGGCGGGCACCGCGAAATCCTCTTCAATCACCGAGCAGGTGGCCTTGGCCGAACCGATCACACCGGGAATGCCGGCACCGGGATGCGTGCCCGCACCGACGAAGTACATGCCCTCGATCGCGCTGTCGCGATTGTGCACGCGGAAATAAGCGCTTTGCCGCAGGGTCGGCGTCAACGAGAACGCGGCCCCATGGAGTGCATTCAATTCCGTTTCGAAATCCTTCGGCGTGAAGAGGCGCTGCACCTGGATGCTTTCCCGAAGACCGGGCATGTAATGCTTTTCCAGATAATTCAAAATTTTATCCGCGAAGATCGGCGCCTCATCCTTCCAATCGACCGACGAGATCTTCATGTTGGGAACCGGTGCCAGCACATAGTAGCTCGCGTGTCCCGGAGGCGCGAGCGAGTCATCCGTTTCACCCGGCGCATGCACATAAAGCGAGAAGTCATCGGCCAGCTTTCCGGTTTTGAAGATATCATCCAGAAGGCCTTTGTAGCGGCGACCAAACATGATGTTGTGATGGGTCAGCTTCTCGAAGCGCTTATTGCAGCCGAAATAAATCACGAAGAGCGACATCGAAAAATCCTGCCGGCTCATGCGATCGGCTTTTTTCTGGGCGCTCGTGTTGCTGGCCAGAAGCTTATCGTAGGTGTGGAAGACATCGGCGTTGCTGACGACAAGGTCAGCGGGAATCGGCGTGCTGTCACCGACGACCTGGACGCCGGTCACCCGGTTGTCCTTGGTCACGATCGAGGTGACGCCGCGATTCACATGCATGCGGCCGCCGATTTCTTCAAAGAGCTTCACCAGCGCCATGACCAGCGCATGGGTTCCACCCTTGGGAAAGTGCACGCCGAATTTCTTTTCGAGCGGATGGATCAGGGTATAGATCGAGGAAATTTCAAAAGGATTGCCGCCGATCAGAAGGCTATTGAAGCTGAGCGCCTGGCGCGTCCTTTCATCTTTGATATAGCGGCTGATCGTGCTGTAAACCGGCCGATGCGCATTCAAACGCAAAAGCTGTGGCGAGACCTTGACCATATCCCAAAAGCGCAGGAAAGGCACCTGGCCGAGTTTCACGTAGCCTTCCTGATAGACGTCCTCGGCATAACGCAGAAATTCCTGATAGCCCGCGACATCATCCGGATTCCGCTTGCGCATTTCCGCGTGCAGCGCTTCCTCGTTGTTATCATAATCGAAGGTGTCGCCGTCCTCCCAGAAGAGGCGATAGAAAGGATGAATGGGAATCAGCTCGATGTAATCTTCCATTTTGCGGCCGGCGAGTTCAAAGAGCTCTTCCAGACACTGGGGCACGGTCACCACCGTCGGGCCCGCATCGAAGCGGTAGCCCTGGTCTTCGTACATATAAGCCCGGCCACCCGGCTTGTCCCTTTGTTCGAAAAGTTCCGTCTGGAAACCGGCGGCCTGCAGACGAATGGCCGCGGCCAGCCCACCGAATCCACTGCCAATGACTATAGCTTTGCGTTTAACCATAAGCCTTTTGAATCCTTTCCTTCAATTGAGCGAGGGGGCGTAGATCGCTCCACGACATGTGAGTCGCATTTTTAAAGTCCCTGAGGGCTTGATCCATTTCGCGTTCAGCCAGAGCTTTGGCTTCATCACAGAGTTTATGGCTGTCCATCCACGCCTGCCACGCGCTGTCATCCGGCAGGGCGCGCACGGCTTCGATCAGCTGCTGCACATCGGCCTGACCGTATTCCCGGGCGACAAAGCCCCAGATGAAGGAAGGCTTCCATTGAATCAGGTCCTCCCATTTTTTTTCCGGGTCAAAGCTGCCGGCGCAGTTGCCGAGGTCGTTCATCCTTTGCAGATAGATGCCGAGCGCGTAGCCCAGATGTTCCACCGCCTTGAGTCGCGCCTGATCCGCGCCGCCTACCAAAGCGCCGAGCATCAGCGCCAGCATCACGATGGATCCGGTTTTGTAGCGCATGCATTCGTGCGAGAGAGTGTCCATCTGTGAATAGGGCACGCGATCGATCTTCACGCAAAGGTCGAGGATCTGCCCGTAATGAGCGATCTCCACCGTTTCATGATAGACCTCGTAAAGAGCGTTCCGCTGCGCCTCGCTCAGTTCCAGATTGGAAAGGATGCGCAGGGAGTAAAAATAAAGCCAGTTGCCGACGCCCAGGGCATGCGGCGTCCCGAGGATGCAATGCAGGGCCTTGCCGCTGCGGCGAACTTCGCTGCCATCCTGGATGTCATCGACGATCAAAGAACCGAGATGCAGATATTCGATGGAATCGGCGCAAATATCCAGATTATGCCGATCCTGGGCTTTGGGAAGAAGACCCTGCGCGAGTAAAAAACCAAGGTCAACCAGCTGGGAACGAAAGCTGTGGCTGGGACGCTGCCGCAGTTCCATGGCGGGCTTGAAAAGATACTCATTCAAGGCGTCCTGAACGGCAGGATGCAAAAGCCCCGCGCCGCCCGGCAGATGACCCTGACGTTCCCGATAGCCATTCGTTCCGGCTTTCATCGCTTCCAGCCGCTGCTTGTGAAGAGACAGAAATGTTTCGATCTGGCTAAGCTGTTCCACGACCCACTCCGACTCTATGAAAGAAATGATAAAGCCCTTTGCTCACGGGAACCGGCGGCTTGCCTGATAGGATGGCCAGCTTATCCCGGGCACTGGTCTGTCCCGAATAAAAGCGAGCGACGAGACCTTCCTCGTGCTCATAGAACTTTTCAAGGACACGATAGCGTTCATGATCGACGCTGGCCAGAAAGAGCATATTATTGAGGCGTCGATAAAATTCATTCTGACGCCAACGCTCACTTGTGAACTGCTTCAGTTTCCGTTGCAAATCTGCGGCCAACCAGGTCGTCTCGCGAGCCAGCCATTCCGCAATCATGATGGCCTCGTAAATGGAGTAGCCAGTTGTGGCATGAAAGAGCCCCGCACGGACGCCGATTGTGGGTACGGCTCCTGTGTCCGGCAGCTCCTCGCCGTAAAGCGGAATCGGCAGAGCCCCCTGCTCACGGGCCAAGACGCGATCAAGCTGCCAGGATTTTTGCCGGGCATAGTTGAGGATTTCAGTCTGATAGAGTTCGAAATCAATCACCGGGTTCCGGCTGTAGTGCGTGTCTTCGATCAGCAGATGGCGATCGTCCCAGGGCAGCACATACATGAAACGGAAGCCATCAGTCTGTGGCACAGTGGCATCCATGAGGATGGGATGCTTCAGTCCATGCGGCTCTTTTAATAAGAGCTGAAGGCCGACAAACTTTTGAAAGCCCGAAGTGCTCTGCGGGCCCGCCTCACCCCAGCCACGCGCATCCACCACGCAGCGGGCGCGAATCTTCGCTCCATCACGCAGCGTCACGGCTTCAGGCTCGACCTTGCTGATCCAGACCCCGCTGCGATAGCTGGGACCGAGACTTTTTTGAAGCAGCTGGATGAAGTCGCGATAGCGGAGGCTGGCATAGGGCAGATTCATGACCCGGTGTCGCTCGGGAAAATGCACTTCATAACGCGGCCAGTATCCCGATAGAAAGGGTGCCAGCCACGACTGATCAGGCGCGCGGAACACCTCGCTGCCGGTCTCACGAAGTCGTCCAGGGACAGTTTGAAACGACCAGGTCTGATCCCAATCCGCCGGCCGTCCTGCATCGAGGACGAGTATTCGCGCCGTAGGGCGTTCCCGTCGGATAAGATAGGCAGCGAGGCCGGACGCAAGGCCACAGCCAGCAAATACCAGATCGTAGTCAAATTCTCCCACTTCATCTCTCCCTGAGGATCGTTGACAACGGTCGTACTCCGTCATCCCACAAAATGGACCTCGAAATCTATCATGGTTTTGCACAAGCAGACCCTGGTAAGTCTACCCAAACGCTGTCTGATTTTGCGGATATACGAATGAAACGCAGGGCCAGAGCGCCTGCAAAGTTGCACAGCTATTGAGCAGCAGGCCTCAGAAGGCGAAAAAAAAAATTTATGCGAGAGAGGAAGGACCAGCAGCAGACACCGGTTGGGGCAAGGCGTTCTGGCTAGACAAGCCCTGCCAAGGTATGCGGACTTCAGCGTGATTCGGCGCTCGGGCAGATCTGCATCGCAGCCAGATAGCGACAGAATCGTTCGTAAAGGGTCGCAGGCGAGTTGGGAATAAACAGCACATCACCCTGGACGGCCGTGAGGATGTCCCCGCCGTCGGCGCTGATGCTGAGAGCCCTGGATTCCTGCAGGCCACGCTTCAAAACAATTCGATGACGGAGCGAAGCGTCCGCAAGATTGAAGGTAACAAGATCACCGGCAAAGGTGGCGACGGATAAGATGTTCTGCCGCGAATTGAGATCGGCCATGTAAGGGAAACTTTTTTCCAGCGGGAGCTGCGTGAGCTGCCCGGTACTGAACTGATAGACGATCACCGTGCTGAAGCGTGCGGCTATGGCGATGAAGTCGTCGTTCAGATCCACATGATAGATAATCTCGGGCACGGCAAAGAGCAGCTGGCTCGCATAAGCCCCGGCCTCATTCGGAGTGAGCATGAAAAGCTGTCCATCCTGCCCGGCGGAAACCACATCATGGCTCGCCCCGCGGAAGTCGATGCTTGAGACCGCTTTGCCAAACATATCCCCATTGACCTGATACGGCGACTGCTGATGCAACTGCTGCATAAACAAAATGGTTTGCGACTTCAGATCGACGATCTCGACAAAACCCTGCGCATATCCCAAAGCCAATCGCTGACCATCCTGGGAGACAGCGAAGCTGATGATGGCGCCACGTTCCTCGATCAAGGAAGGTTCGGAACGATCCACCAGGCTTGCCTGCGTACCCGACAGGACATTCAAACTTTGGATGCGATGCTGATCCAGCGGGAACACCAATTCATTCGCGTTCAGAAATACGCTGCACATCAGAGTATTGACAAAGGACGCGGTCGTCCTCGTGCGACCCAGCTCCTTCAGCGAGGCGCGATCCCAAACGCGCAAGAGCTTCGCGACCTCGCCTTCTGTCCCTGATTCCTCGATGGTATAGAAACGCGACGCATCAGGCGCATACTTCGCGACCTGCACTCGCTGCGGCAGAGCGAATCGATCAATAGGCGCCGCTCTTAAATTCCAGAACTCAAGACGACCATCCATCTGATAATTGACAAGGCGTGTCCCTTGATCAGACGCGTAGGCGTTGCGGGAACCGGATGCGATTTCCAGCAGCATCGCCCCATCCACACTCTGAACGCGTATCATCCCTTCGACCCCGGCCTCGCCCGAGGTCGTGGTCAGCACCCGGGAATCCGTCGTCCAGTAAGCCCCATCGGTGCTGATCTTTCCATTGAGAGTCGCAAATCTCAAGTCATCCCGTTCCCCTCGTGAGGGATCATGGAGCTGCTCACGCCAGTTCGGGAAGAAGGGAGCTCCATTGCTGCCTTCACCGATCGCGACGAAATGCTTCCGATCAGGCGAGGGCAAAATTTTGTCAATGTTGCCGGCAATGGACGCGAGGCGGAGCGGAGTCTCACCCAAGCGCGCATAGAAGAAACCGGCTTTGAATTTTCGGCGATTCTCGCGGTCGGTCTGCTCGATGGATGATAGCACCAGCTCGTCTTCGCTCAAAAAGGCAGCGGCCGAAACATACTGGCCGTCCTCGCGCGTGACCGTTTCCAGAAGGGTGCCATCACGCTGATAAACGAAGGCGCTCTTGCCGGATGTTGTAACAAAGCGTTCACCGCTCGGTGAAAATGCCAAGGACAGAAGAAACTTGTCATAGGCCACCGAGGTGACGAGCGTCGGTTCCGCAGCAGCCAGATCATAAATCAGAACAACATCATCGAATCCGGCCGCCCCCAGAAAGCGATCATTGGCAGCCAGGAAAATATCAAAGACCTTGTTTTCAAAACCGTCACGGCCTGGTCTGGGTATGCGCTTCAAAATCTCGCCCGTTTCGGTCGACCAGATCAACAGCTCCCCCGACAAAGCCCCGCTTGATATCATCCGCTTGGAATCCGCAGTGAAGGCTACGCGCTGCATGCGCCCGTTGGGATGCTCGGCTCGCCACAGCTCCTGGCCGGTGCTGCTGTCCAAGGCGATCAATGCATTCCCGGGTTCCAGCTGATTGATGATGGTGCGCGATCCGTCGGGCGTTACGCTCACGAATCGAACCGAGGGAACCTTCTTTTCCAGATAAGGAATCTGGTTGGGGCTCATTTGATAAAGGTTCGCGTTTATAGCAGGCTCTGCTTCGCTCTGCTCAAAAGCCGTCGGCAGTTTCCGACGCCGCGTTTCGGCGGCAAGGGTCTTGGTGACAGCTCTGAGATTCTGGTTATTCTCAAAAAGAAAGGCCGTCAGCTCCATTTCAAGTGAGAGTTCGCGCAATGTTCCGCCCTGATAGACCATAAAAGGCTGCTGCATGAGCGGCGAACGTTGACCGGCCTCATCCACGGCCTGATAGACCAAGGTCCAATACCCTTCGCTCGGCGGAGAGATTTCAGACCCGAGAGGCTTCAGCGGACAGTCCACGGTATTCTGTGGCGCCAGCATGGATTCCTTTTGGGGCACCCAGCAGGATAGGATCTCGGTTCGGGAATTATCCTGCGTCTTGAAGCGAATCTTGGCGGTCGGTTCGATCAGGGTGAAGCCCTGCGAATCGCGCGGTAAAAAAGAGTCCGGCTCCAGGCTCAGTTGGGGCGCGGTGCTGTCGAGGCGGATATCACAGCGCAAGGTACGCGGAGGCAGGTTTTTCAGAAGATTCTGCGTTCTGATTTCCAAAGAATAGCGGCCATCCGGAAGGTCACGGAAAGGCTTCAACGAATAATCCTGCCGGGCAACCAGGGCTGCGCTCTGCGCTCGGAATTTCAGGTCGTTATCGGTCAGCCGCAGATCGAGGGCAAAGCCATCCAGCTCGCCGGCATTCCTGAGGCTTTCGCCCAGGTCAAAATCCTGGCTCACAGCCATGGTCGGGCACACCAGACCCAGCTCGCTGGTCTGCACATCACGCAAGGTGATCAACCGCACATCCTGGCCACGCGGGACGGTAAGGCCCTGGTTGCCTTTCGAATTCACGATATAGTCATGCTGCGAATCATAGGCGAAGCAGCCCTTGCGCGTCGGCGCCACGGGACTGAAAACTTCGCCATCGCGGCGGAAAATCGTCAGCTCCTCCGCCTCCAGCTCCTGACCATTGGCGTTCAAAATCTTGACCAGACCGTCCTCGGTTTCGGAGGGGCCACACTGAATTTCCAGGGGGTTAACCCTATTGCTGATGGGATGACAGGACGCAAGGACGAGCGCGCATCCGAAAAGCCAAAGCAAGCGCATAAAGACCCCATAGTCATAAGAATGTCCTGTCTATCGGACCACGAAAGGCTTGGCAAGCAAGGAATGCTCGCAAATCGAATGAAGTCGAAAAAGTTCCACTTTTATAAACCGCTCGCCGCAGCAGCCACCAAATTTCACTCAGCATACTATCATGTAATATACATAATATATTGATTTCATTAACAAATATAAGAAACGCTGCGCGATCCGCACAATGCCCTTATTTCAAGGACCCGGACATTCGAAAGAAGGGCTCCTTATCTTCATAATGGAAGTGAGCAGACACTCGCTGACGTCATCGCGTTCTATAATCAGGGCGGCAAGGCCAAACGCGCCAACCATTCGGAACATATCAAACCCTTGGGTCTCAACAAGGCGGAAATGAAGGACCTTCTTGAGTTTCTGAATACTTTGAATAGTCAGGACCCGGAAATGTCCGTCCCGTCTTTACCGCAGTAACAGGAGGAGTTATTCATGGTCCGCGGCAAACACCTTGTTCTTTTCTGCCTCTTTCCTGCTTCCTTGGGCTGGTCGGCCCAGCACACGATCACCCAGAAGGGCAAAGCCTTCTCGGTCCAGGAAATCACGGTCGCTGTGGGCGACAGCGTGGTGTTCAAGAATGACGATGACACGTCCCACAACGTTTTCTCCAGCACCGCAGGTTATGAATTCAACGTCGGCATTCAGAAAGCCGGCGTCGAATCCTCCCAGAAATTCGACAAAGCCGGGGCCGTCGAGAACGGTGAGCGAAGAGCTGAAGTCCATCGCGATGGAAGGCAAGGGCCAGATCCATGATGCGGCGCAGGCGGTGCATAGGATCAGCAACAATGAAAAGTCGAATCTCCTGCTGACCCGCAAGGCCTCGGATCTTGCGAAGCAGGCCAAGCAGCAGACGGATAATGGTACAAAGCTGGTCGAGGACCTCAATAGCAACAGCATCAATCTGAAGCTGAATATCAGCAATATTTCAGAGATCATGGAAATCATGAACGGCATCGCCTTTCAGACCAACGTTCTGAGTTTGAACGCCGCCGTGGAAGCGGCCAAAGCCGGCGAGCAGGGCCGCGGCTTCAGTGTGGTGGCGGCCGCTGTTCGTGAGCTGGCTATGAAGTCGAAGGATTCCGCGCAGAAGGTGGCGGGTATTATCCGCGAGGGTGACGATTCCCTGGCCCAGATGGAAAGTCGCATGCAGAAGACAAGGGCGAGTTTCCTTGAGATCGATCGTCAGTTGGCAACTCTCACGAGCCTGATCAATGAAATTTCCCAGGCCAACAGTCAGCAGGCCTCCGATGTCGAGGACGTCCACGAAACCCTTCTGATCCTCGACCGGGTTTCCTAACAGATGACGACAATCGCTGCGACCCTGGAAGATCAAAGCACGACCCTGAACAAGGACTTCGAGACGGTCGACCACTCCGTGCAGACCCTATCGTAGATCGTCCGCGGCGCGTGATGGGGTCCGTCCGCTTCCACGATCGTCCACTGTCCTCCCATTCGATATCTCCAACCGCGAAAACCTATTGATATTTCCCGGACAAGATGGCATTTTGAGCGCCGATTGAGCCCCCAATAAAGGACGTCGGATGAGCCTCTCCCCCAAAGCCTACGATACCGCGACCATCGAAAAACACGCCGAAATGTTGGCCAACCGCGCGCATAAGGTCTGGAAAAAACTGCACCCGCGCTTTGAAAAGCAAAATATCGGAGTTTTTCGCATCTACGATCGGGATATTCCCGAGGTCCGTGCCGTCGCAGATTGGTATGAAGGCCATGTCGTCCTTGGGGAGTATGTGCGCGAGCAAACGGCGGGCCTGCCTTATCTTGATATCCTGGGCCAGGCGATGCGGGAAAAATTCGGACTCACAGGCGACCAGCTGCATCTGCGCCAGCGCCAGACCCGTCCCCAGGATGGGACGCGCTATCAAAGGCTCGATAAACGAGGCGAACGCCTTGAAGTGCGCGAAGGCGATCTGCGCTTTCTCGTGAATCTCGATGATTATCTCGATACCGGACTCTTCGCGGATCATCGCCTGACGCGCAGCTGGGTGCGCGAAGAGAGTGCCGGAAAACACGTTCTGAATCTTTACGCCTATACCGGAGCCTTCAGCGTTTATGCCGCGAAAGGTGGAGCGAACACCACCACGACAGTGGATATCTCGGAAAATTATCTCGACTGGGCCTGGGACAATTTCAAACTCAACGGCCTTGACGATATCGATCGTCACACAGCCATCGCCGAGGAAAGCCGCTTTTTCCTGCGTGCCGCCGCGCGTGAAGGTCGCCGCTGGGATATCATCATCCTGGATCCACCCTCCTTTTCCACCAACAGAGCCGGACAGGAACTTTTGGAAATTCAAAGGGATCATCCTGATCTTATCAATGAAGCGCTCGCGGTTTTAAAGCGCGGCGGTAAACTTTATTTCTCGACCAATCATCAGCGTTTCCAACCTGAGTTCCAGCGCGTGCAGGCCCACTCGATCGAAGACCTGACTGAAAAATCCACCCCGATCGATTACGAAGGCCACACTCCGCATCGAATCTTTGTGATCTCGTGAGTTGTGCAGTAGGATGAGTTCCTTACAAGGAGTCATCCATGCGCTTTCTTCTTCCTGTTATCTTTTACCTCTTCAGCTGCACAGCATTCGCCGCCACGCACAAGTTTTTGTCCCAAGGCGCCCCGATTCAGGCCGGAACAGCTGAGGCGCCTTTGAAGGCGCGGCTCTATGCGACTGACTTGAGAACTTATGAATCTGTGCTCTTCCTGAATCCCGGTGGTCTCATCCCCGCGCTGGCCATGTCGGGCCTCGCCGAGGCTTTGGCGCAGGCAGGGCACATTGTTTTTGTCCTGGATAATCCGGGTGATCTTCCCATCCAGGCGGTGACTTTAGCCGCGGATCTGGCCAAGGTTATGCGAACAAACCTGGACAGCATCCAGGGCCTTCCTCCCTCTTTAAAAAATCCCGCGCTTGAATCCCTCCCGCTGCGCGCCATGGGCCATAGCCTCGGCGGGGCTGTGCTCGGCGCCGAGATTGGCAACACGGCTTCGCTCTTTCAGGACATCATCCTGATCGGAGTCTCGCGCCTTGTCACCACACCCGAAGCTCCCGCCGTGAATGTCACCATGCTGCTCGGGGAACGGGATGGACTCGCCGCCCGCAGCGCTGTGGATCAACTTGCCGCAAAGTTAAATACCCAGACGCGGCTGATCCCTGGCGTGAATCATTTCTGTATTATTACCGATCCGAATGCAGGAGCCCCGGATAAGAAAGCCCAGGATCTTCCGACTGATTTAAGCAGCGATCAATGTGTGGCGCGTGTGGCTTCGCTTTTGCTATCACTCTGGGGTGAACCGAACTCTTCTGATAAGGGATAAACCATGAAAGTCCTCCGCCCGCTTCATCTCCCGGACCGAACATCTCTTGGTCTAGTCTTTCTCCGCGTTTTGGCTGGTGTGGCCATGATGATTCACGGCTGGTCCAAAATTCAAGCGCCTTTGAACTGGATGGGTCCTGATGCTGCTGTTCCGGGAGCCTTGCAGGCCCTCGCTGCTCTGGCGGAATTTGGAGGTGGATTGGCCTGGGTACTGGGCCTTGTGATGCCTCTCGCATCCTTCGGCATGGCCTGTACGATGGCGGTCGCTGTTTACTTTCATGCCGTTGTCCGCGGCGACCCCTTTGTGGGGCAGGGCAGCTCGTATGAACTGGCGTCCGTCTATTTTGTGATCGCGGTGCTTTTCCTTTTGAGCGGACCAGGACGGTATTCCCTGGATCACAAACTCTTCCGCTGATGTCCATAAAAAAACCCGGATCGTTTACACGGATCCGGGCTTTCTCTTTACTGAACCGCAGCCGCTCTTTGCGTTTGCCAGCCGCGATAAATAACCCCCTCCTCGCGCTTCAGCCGGTGTCCTGTGCGGGCATCGGTGCAGCAGACGTCTTCCGTTTCCGACTTGCTGAGTGGGAAGTAGTCGCCGTTGCCGAGGAAGATGGCGTAAATCAACTTGTAAGGGAAGCGGACGACATCGCCGTCCGCCGATCGGCCTTCATAGGACAGATTCGTAAACTGCCTTATGATGAGGCCGCCCGAATTATGGATACCGTAATCGAGCAGAGTCAGAAGCTGTTTGCGATGATCGCGATGGTAGCCAACGCTCCCTGTTTCACTGACATCAAACACAAAATCAGAAGTCTCATCGTCGAGCAGTATGCTCAGAGTCACCACTTTTTTGCCCGGCATATCCCGGATCAACGTCAGAAGTTCGCGTGCTTTCTTCATGCCTGTGCTTCCCCCTCCGTGGTCACGGGACAGCCTCTGATCGAGCGTGAGGCTTCCTATCCCGCTTTTTTGTTGAAAGCAAAGTGCAGAGCATCATCCTTGACAGAGACGTGGATCACGCCGCCCTTCGACATCTCGCCGAATAGAAGCTCGTCAGCCAAAGGCTGCTTCACTTTCTCTTCCACCAGACGGCGAATCGGTCTTGCACCATAGGCTTCGTCATACCCCTTCAAAGCAAGCCAGGCGATGGCTTCCTGATCGAACTCGAGCGTGACCTTCTTCTTCGCCAGCTTATCGTTGAGTTCCTCAACGAATTTCTTCGCGACCATCTGCACCACATCCTGAGGCAAAGGACCAAAGGTGATGATGGCATTCAAACGGTTGCGGAATTCAGGCGAGAAGGATTCCTTCACCGCTCGTGACAGACCCTGACCTTCGGCCCGGGCTTTGGTGCCTTTGTCAAAGCCAATGGACTGCTGACTCAACTCCTTCGCGCCCGCGTTGGTGGTCATGATGATCACCACATTGCGGAAATCTGCCTTACGACCATTGTTATCCGTAAGAGTACCATGATCCATCACCTGGAGCAGGAT
The DNA here is from genome assembly GCF_035712445.1 of Oligoflexus sp. Taxonomy (NCBI): domain Bacteria; kingdom Pseudomonadati; phylum Bdellovibrionota; class Oligoflexia; order Oligoflexales; family Oligoflexaceae; genus Oligoflexus; species Oligoflexus sp. The sequence continues at coordinate 23,433 of NZ_DASTAT010000086.1, forward strand.
GTTCTGCATGTCCGGGTGAGCTTTTTCGATCTCATCCAGCAGCAGCACAGCGTGCGGATTCTTGGTGATGGCATCCGTCAGAAGACCACCTTGATCGAAACCCACATAGCCGGGAGGTGCACCGATCAAACGGGACACCGAATGCCGCTCCATGTATTCGCTCATATCAAAGCGAATCATTTCGATCCCCATGGTCTTCGCCAGCTGCTTGGCCACCTCGGTTTTACCGACACCCGTAGGTCCGGTGAAGAGGAACGAACCGATCGGCCGGTCTTCATCACCCAGGCCCGAACGCGAAAGCTTGATGGCCGAAGCCAGCGCTTCAATCGCCCGATCCTGACCGAAGACTTTGGCTTTCAGACGGCTATCCAGATCACGCAGGGATTCACGTTCGGTGACGGTCACCTTGCTGATCGGAATGCGAGCCATCTTCGCGACCACGGTTTGCACCATTTCCGCGGTGATGGTCCGATTGCCTTTGCCATTCTGTCCTTTCAGAGCGACCGCGGCAGCGGCTTCATCGATCACGTCAATCGCCTTGTCAGGCAACTTGCGATCGGTGATATAACGCGACGACAGGTCCACCGCGGCCTGCAGGGCAGCCGGAGAATAGTGGACGTTATGATGCTTCTCATACTGGCCCTTGATGCCTTTCAGGATCTTGAGCGCATCGTCGCGGGATGGTTCCTCGATATCAATCTTTTGGAAACGACGCGCCAGGGCGTGATCGTTCTCAAAGTGATTCCGGTATTCCTTGAACGTGGTCGAACCCATGCAGCGCACATCACCGGAGGCCAAAGCCGGCTTCAGGATGTTGGACGCATCCAAAGCACCACCGCCGACAGCGCCCGCACCGATGATCGTATGGATCTCGTCGATGAAGAGCACGTGTTTCGGCGTCTTTTGCAGGGCTTTGATCACACCTTTCAACCTTTGTTCAAAGTCGCCGCGGAATTTGGAACCGGCGATCAGCGAACCCATGTCCAGCGAAAACACCTTGAGCCCGCGCAGAGCTTCCGGCACCTCGTTGTTCACGACCTTCAACGCCAGCCCTTCGGCCAGCGCCGTCTTACCCACACCGGCATCCCCGACGAAGAGAGGATTGTTTTTCCGGCGCCGGCAGAGGACCTGCATAATCCGCTCCAGCTCAAAATCGCGACCGATCAAAGGATCGATTTTGCCCTGACGAGCTCGCTCGACAAGGTCGACCGCAAATTTACCCAGGGGATCTTTGGATGGGGCTTCACCCTCATCTTCCGATTGTCCGGGCAGAAAGCGTGACGAACTGTCTTCGGGATCGCTACCGGGCTCATCCGCATTTTTGCTGACGCCATGCGAAAGGTACTGGATCACATCGAGACGCGTGATTTTTTCTTTTTCCAGGTAGAAGACCGCGAACGAATCTTTCTCGGAAAAAATCGCGACCAGGACGTTGGCGCCCTGGATCTTTTCTTTGCCTGCCGACTGCACGTGCTGCGCAGCCCTCTGGATCACCCGCTGGAAGCCAATGGTTGGCTGCGGCAGCTGACCCGAGCGCAGGGAATTGTTGTCAATGTGTTCTTCAAAGAATGATTCCAAGTCACGGCGGACATTATCGATGCTGCCCCCACAAGCCTCAATCGCTTCGCGGGCTGTGGCATTGTGGAGAAGAGCATAGAGTATGTGCTCGACAGTTACGTAGGGATGCCCACGCCGTGTTGCTTCACTCACCGCTAGATTCAGACTTATTTCGAGATCTGGGCTAAGCATGCTAATAACCGACTCCTTTCACGCCCTCTCCATGACGCACTGAAGAGGGTGCCCGTTTTGCCGTGCTTCTTCGGTCACTAAGGTTACCTTCGTCTCGGCAATCTCATAGGGGTATATACCACAGAGAGCACGCCCTTCGTTATGGACTTTTAACATAAGATCGGTGGCCGCAGCGTGATCCTTGTTGAAGTATTTTTCTAGAATATGAACGACGAACTCCATAGGTGTATAATCGTCGTTCAGCAAATAAACCCCGTAAAGCCGAGGTTTTTGTGTGAGGACTCTTTCCTTCAAGATGATGCTGGTATCGTTCTCGCCAGCTGGTTTTCCGCCCATGTCCGTTTCACTCCTCAACTACGGCAAGGATTCTCCACTCATCATACCCGAAGCAGACTTCCCTTTGATAGAAGGTAAGTACGAACATCAGGGTGTCAAGGGGGGTACATAAAGGGAGGAATCAGTCCAGGCGAATGATAACCCGGCGATTGGCGCGACGTGCTTCCTGCAAAGACTGTCCTGTTTTTCCTTCAATCGGTATTTTTGGCTGCGTGTGAGCCACAGCCTGGACTCTCATCCGTTTCTCATCCAGGCCACGATCCTTCAGCAATTTCAAAAGAGTAATACCGCGGGCTGCGCTCAATTCCCAGTTCGATTTAAACAATTTGGATTGGATTGATAAATCGTCCGTGTGACCTTCTATGCTGACCGTATAACGGTCGGGAGCCTGAGACAGGATACTCAGTACCTTGTCCGTGGTTTTTTCAAAGTCAGGACTGGCCTGGGCTGAACCCGAGGCGAAAACGAGCCTTTCGCTGAACTCCAGGAGCAGGCCGTTGATGTCGATGCGGACGCGAATATCGTCCTCCAGCTTCAGCTGCTTGATGGCCTTTTCCAAATCCTCGGCGACAACGCTCAGGTTGGCGAGTTTGTCCGCAGCCGGATCCTCTGCCTGCACAGCGCTCGCGACCTTATCATACTGCTCGCGGTCAGGCTTCGACATCGACAGCATGAGAGCGAAGAAGGCCATAAGGATGAAGGTGAGGTCGGTGAGGCTGTAGAGCCAGAGGGCTTCCTTTTTTTTCACCTTGATGCGTGGGGGGCTCGCGCTATCGAATTCCGCCATGATTCACCTTTTCGCCTGCGGGGCTGCGGTGGACGCGGCGCTACCGGACGCCTGCTGGCGCTGCGTATAGGTACTCATGATGTCGCGCATGTGAATACTGGACTTTTTGCCCTTCAGGGAGAGGACGCCCTCCAGGACCATGAGGTCAATCTGCAGGGACTTCTCGGCTTCGAGCTGAATTTTCTCTGCACAGGGTGCATAGATAATGTTGCCGAGGATAAGTCCATAGAATGTCGTGATCATGGCCATCGCCATGCCGCTGCCGATGGACTCCGGGTTTTTCAGGTTGGCCATCATCGAGATCAGGCCCATCACCGTACCCATGAGCCCCACGCCCGGCGCCAGGCGCGCGAGGTTATCGAAAAGGTTATTGGCCAGGGACATCCGCATCTGCTGGGCATTGATTTTATTTTGAATATTGTGGCGAATTTCTTCGATGGTGAAATCGTTGAGAATGAGGGAAAGCCCATCGCGCAGAAGGGGGTGGCGAACCTGATTCCGCACCTTCATCAGAGAGCCTATGCCTTCTGACCGCACAAGGGCCGAAGACCTTGTCAGGACGTCGATGACTTCCTTTTCTGTGCGCCCTTGCACGCGGAAGAGCGCCTGGGCCAGAATCGAAAAACCGACCGCGAAATCCCTGAGTCCATGCGAGAGGAGCATCACGCTCGGCGGCATGATCCCAAGCAGGACGATACTCGGTTTATCCAAATACCCATGAAACGACGTAGCAGGATGCGTCGCTGCAAAGTACAAACTGTAAACAATGCCTATGATGCCGATGATAAGGGACACGTGGGGACCTCCGTTCCCTGAGAACCCTATCTTTATTCTAGGGAGGTCCTTCGAAGCTGTCAGTCAGCAGGCTTTGCCCATGCCGATGTCGGGAAAGTCACCCTCCGAGCATTGCCCACGTCCGGGTATAAATAGCCCAAACTAAAGTGTCAGAAGCCATAAAATTCCTTTGTTTATATCTCAATACCTAGATTGACCGACCCCATATTCGATGTTAAAAGAGAAGCATGGTGAAATAGACGAGAAGATAGTTATGTCAAACGGCTGCCGTGGTGGGCTTCACCGCTGCATTGCAATATGTCGTACTCCGGGAGGATGCCTTGCATGAAAAAGGATATGGCGGTCAAATACCCCCATTCAGCCAATCTCTTTCAATTCTGTCGCAAGGTACTCGATCATAAATTCGGTGGCATTCGCGTCATAGATCAGGACGTCGGGCAGATCCTCGGCTTTGATCCGGCTGACTGCAGTCACTGGAAAAAAGGCAAAAAGAACATTCGTTCCATTCAGGCCATGAAATCCATCGCCAAGCATCTGGGCGTGGATGAAAGGCTCGTCGTCGACGTCGCGTGCGGGGAGATGACGGAATGGGAAGCCTTCTACGAATACACGGGCTATGGTGATTTCACTCCGGATCCCAAAGTGCTGGATTCCGCGAAAAAGGAATACTACAGGCGCAACGCCAACAGCTGGGGCCGCGAGAAGGAACTCGAATTCAAAAAGCAATTCGAAGTCAATGAACCGGAAATCAATCGGATCGTGCGCAGCATCCACGAGACGATCAATTTCCATGAAGCGCCGCTCTATCTGCCCGAGATCGTCGCCTCCTATCCCGAACTCGCCATGCGCGCGGTCGATAAGCATCCCGAGAAAAACGAAGAGCCGATCACGGTCCTGGAGCCTGAGCCAGGCAAGATCATGATTGAATATCCCATGGACGTGAAGATGCGGCCTTACATCCGTTATCGCATCGCGAAAGCCATGGCGTCCTATTTCCTGAAGAAAAATAATGTCACGCCGCCGGCCGACAACACCGAACATTCCGCGTATATCGCCGAAGTTCAGGCCAATCTCTTCGCGGCCAAGCTTTTGACTCCGGCTTATCTGATTCGCAAGGAACTCGCGAATCTGGATGCGGCCAAGGATATCGTCGCGCAACTCGCCGATGTCTTCTGGATGTCGAAAACCTTCATGAACGGTCGTCTCAAGGAAATCCTGGAGAAATCGGCTGAAATTTGAGCAGCCTTAAGAGCTGGAGTCAGAACGAAGCTTCCGCTAGACTGATTGTGGGCGCCAGATTACCCGGTGCCTTCATCGTGATCCAGTAAGGGAGGAAAAGATGGCGAGTCGCCGCCTGCGCCTGACTCTATGCCTCGTTTTGAGTCTGGCCCCACATCATGCGTGGTCCCAGGAACCAGCTCCAGCTGCGATGCCCAAACCTGACCAAACGCCTGTTCCCACGCAGCCAGGTGTCCGGCAAATTCCACCGCCCAAGGCCCCGGCTCCCGCAGCGCCGACCACCGCAGCGCCGGCCATACCCAGCACGCGTGCTCCGGTGATGGCACCCCCGCAGGCCCCGGCGGGTGATTCCAAAGCCGAGCTTCAGAAATTTGCCGATGGGCTCGCTATCCTGCTTTTGAATCTGAGGTCCTATCAGGATCCGACGCCTGATCAAAAAAATCGCATTGCCATTGCCCTGAAAAGTTTGAAAGGCATAGCTGCCGAGGTGCAGCCGCTCCTCGCTTCTGCCGGTGCCGAGCCAGTGATGGCTTACATTGCCTTCGATCTTTTCAAAAATCTTCTGCGCTTGGAAGCGGCCATCAATGCGGGAACCTTCAGCTACGCGCGCTACCTCCTCCGTCAAATCACCCATTACACCATTCCCTGGCAAGCGGGTCAAAACGCGAAATCAGCCGGCGTCCTGCAATTTACCGAGCCGCCCGCCTCCATCAGCGACCTCGACAAGGCCGAATACTATGCCGCCATCAAAAAATATGAAGAGGCGATGCTCGCTTACGAACGTGTCTTGGGCGACAAACAGTTTCGCAAGACGCGACCGGATATCTGGGAACGGGCGGTTGAAAATCTGATGGCGATCACCATCCGTATTCGCAATGATCCGCACATCACCTTGGAGATGACCAGCGCTCTGCGTGATGAATCCAATTCGACCCCTGCGCAAAAAGAAATGCTCCTGGCCTGGAGGAACTCGGCCAAGGCCTGGACCACGGAAAACGTCGCGCAGAAGATGAGCGGCAGTGAACTTTTGAACAAGGCCCAGCAGATCGTGGAGAAGGGTCATCAGCTCAGCAGCAAGGGCCGGAACCTCGGCATGATTGAATATCTGCGGGGCATGTCGCTCCTGAATGAACTGGCTTCGACCCAATCGAATGACGTTCTGAAAGCCAAGGGCTTTCAGCTGGCAGGCAGGACCAGCGAAAAACTGCAGAACGACTTTATCTGGATGCAGGCCGATGCCTACTATGAAGCCTGTATCCGAGTGCGGCCCCATTCGGCGGAATCCCGCGAATGCATGAAGCTCTTTGAAGCGTTCCAGACCCAGGAAAAGGATGTCGTCCCTGACCGCGATAAGCTGAAGCAACTTGCCGAATTAGCCCGCTGATCCAACCCGGCTGGAGAAATCCAGCCTCCCAACTCCCTGAATTCAATTCGAATAAGTGCCCCCATTGAATGTTTTCGGTATTCTGCCGATAGCAAACGGGGGACTTTATTATGAAGAAAATCATGACCTTGACGGCATTTTTGGGCCTTGCGATGGCCTGCCGCGAGACGCGGTCGATCAACTCGACCGAAGTCGCGAGCGTGAATAAGAGTGCTGACTTTTCCGTGTCGGATGCAGAAGCCGAAAGGATGATGCAGATCATTCGCGGCAAAATCGAGCGCGGCGAGGATCTTTCACCGAACCTCACCCGCATCATTCAAATCGTCATGAGTCGGCAGGGGCCTGATTATGCTCCGAAGCCCTTGCAGCTGGATGCCGCTCGGCAGCAAAAGCTCAGGGCCAAATACGAGACTTATAAAAGGCTTTACGCCAGCGCCTTGGATGCGAATGGTTTCGTCGAAGGTTGCGATGGTCTTCTGTTCACCTCCCTTTTAGTGGCCTCGAGGCTGAACCAGGATCTGAGCCAGGCGGAATCGGCAAGCGAGCCCGGGCGCTGGTATCGTTCCGCGGCCCAGGATTGCTATCCAACAGGTCAAAGCCGCAGTGATATCAGTCGCGATATGCTGCTCGGCCTGAGCCTTGCTCTTTGGCAAAAGGCTGATGGCGCGGCGGTGAATCGGTTCCTTCTTTATAGTCAAAAAAACAAGGGCGTTCTGGGTGGAGCCATAGATGGTGAGGAACTCGCCGGTGCAGCCACGATGAGTCCCAGCCTTCTGAGCCTCTATAGCGAATTGGATTATCTTTTGAACGGACGCACTTCGGCGAACCGAGGCTATTTCCCTGAACTCGGGAAAAATTTCGCGGGTTTTGAAGCGCATCTGATGGCCCTGCGTTTGCTGATGAAAAGTTCGCTTTACGGTGGATTGATTGATTCGGACTTTGACCTGATCGCCCGCAAGGCGGGTGAGCAGCCGCGGAATGCGCTCTTTCAGGCGATTCATCATAGCTTCACGGATGGTGACGGCAGTCAGGCCGCGGATATACTTTTGGATGAAAAATATTTCCCAGCGAATGCCCTGCCTCAGAGTGCGCAGCGCTGTGAACTCTATCTTTGGCAAAGAGATCAGGACACCCAGGATTGGCAGCCCTGCGCCAGCGAAAACAAGACGTTTCCCGCTGTGGATTTCTTCTGGGTGTATGCACTGCTGACAAACAGCTTCCGCCAGTGAGGGCTTTGCGATGCGACTTGGGATTATGCTGTCCGTGATACTCTTTGCCTTGTCCGAACCGGCCATCAGTCAGAGCCGGGCGTCGTCCAAAAAAGATACCAAACCCGTGGAAAGTCCCGAGGACAAGGCCCAGCGCCTGCGTCCAGGTTGGGCCGCGTCCTTCGAACTTGGCATTCCGCATCCCGTGGATATCGGCTTTGGTTACATGCAGCCCAAGGCTGACAGTCACATCGGATCCTTTGGCCTTTTTCAAAGAAACATCGCATCAGGGCGTGGGGTGCGGAATATCAAGCTCAGCATGCAGCATCTGGAATATAGATTCCGCAGCGAACCGTCCGAGCGTCATCCTCTCTTCTGGCAGGTGGCTGGCGGTTATCAGGAAATTCAGGTGGATGGTACAAAATCGGTGACGCTGACGCAGGATGAAATCACCTTTACAACGGACATTCAGGGTTCCCTCAAAATCCGCAGCCTTTACTGGACGCCGAAGGTCGGGATCACCAAACATTTTATGAATGGACTCACCCTCAGCTGGGGCTTTGGTTACATGATCCCTGCCCTCGTCACCTCGGATTTTTCCAGCCGCGTGCCGGATGATCCTCTGGTCGATGAACTGCTCCAGGCCGTCGGCTCGTATCAGTTGACCAAGCGTGAACTCGAACGCATTGGAAAACGCGTGGGGCAGCTTGGGATTCCCCACGTCGATATCATTGATGTGATATGGCGGTTTTAGAGCGATGTGGCGGTTCTAAACCGATGTGGGGGTTCGAGCGTGAACAGGCGGCTCTAACCGCCCTTCTGCATCTCTTTCAAAAGCTTGTCCAGCAGCTGCTGCTCGGTGGGCGGCGCCACGTTAATCGTCAGCGGGGCTTCGATGACCTCGCCGTTCAAACCAGTAACCCGCAAGCGGAAACTCGTGGTGCTGACCAGCTGGAATTCCTTCGCCGACTGAAGAGCGACCTGTTCACTGGTCGCGCTAATCAACTCCACTTTTGCAGCTTGAGACACTTTCCAATAAAGCGTCGTGCTCTCCTCCCAGGCGATCGCCGTGCGTGACGCATAAAAATATTCGATGGCGGGCGGTGGCGGCAAAAGCACGCCGATGGCAAGGTCCACGACGGCCTGCTTCTGACCATCCGGACTGTAAGCGGTCAAAGGATAATGCTGGGTTCCATTGGGTCGAACCACGGCGCTGCCTTCACAGGGAAGCACCGCGCTATTCACACCGGCGATGGACACGCGTCCGCAGTTCTGCACCTTCCAGCGGAGTGTCGTCGACTGGCCCAGATTCACGGTGCTGTCATCCGCATAGAAATATTCCACCGTAGGCAGGGCCTGCGGCTGCACGGCCGTGACCGTGATGATCTGATTGACGATCTCGCCGTTGAAGCCGCTTGCGATCAGATTGTAGTTCGTCGTCTGCGAAGGGGCCACGGTCCAGCTTCCACTGCAGCCCACAGTCACGCGAATGTCACCGATCAATTCCACCTTGGAACAAAAGCCCACATCCCAGCGGAGCGTCGTGGTCTGACCAGGCTGCAGGAAGGGTTGATCGGCTGCAAACAGACGGATTTCAGGCAAACGTGTATTGACTGTGATGGTGAACTGCTGGCTCACGACCTCACCGGAAACGCCCAGGGCCCGCAAAAAATAGGTCGTGGTCTGCAAAGGGCGGACGGTGATGCTGCCTGAAGCCGCCTGCGGCACCTCGGGAGCTGTCGAAAGATAAACAGCGCTCGCATTGCGCACAGTCCAATAGATATTCGCCGTGGATCCGGCATCAAGATTCAAATAATTGGTCCAGAAGGCTTCGATGACAGGACTGGGCTGCGGCACGGGATTCACCTGAATCACGAGCGAGCTCGTGCCCACGGGACGATTGTCCTGATCGAAGGCGCGCAAGGTCCAGAGACCGCTGAAGGTCGGACGCACTTCAACCGAACCCACGCACGGCAGCGTCTGGGTGAACTGCGGCTGACCTATGGCTTCGAGGATGACGCGCGCGCAGCGATTGGCTTTCCAATTCAGAATGGAAGCTTCGCCGGCATTGATGGTCAAATGAGAAGCCCAGAAGTATTCGATCGCATTCGGCACCGGCTGGGTCCTGACATCCACCTGCACCTGTCTTGTGATCAGGCGGCCCGTGTGGGACTTCGCGCGTATCGTATAGGTCGTGCTTTGAGTGGGACGGACGATCTGGCTTCCTTTCGCAGGAAGATTGCCGGCGATCTGCAGCAGTTCAATGTCAGTGGCCGAGGGGAGATTCCAGCTGAGTGTGACGTCAGCTCCAGGCGCCACCTCCTGAGGTGTGGCAAGAAAATAATGAACGAAACCAGTATCCTCGCCGGGACTGTCATGCAGCGCGCTGGAAGGGCCTGAAGCGCCCCCACCACAGTTCGTTACCAAACTTAACATACCAAGATAACTTATGAGAATAATTATATATTTCATGGGTATACGCTCCGACTCAGGTGACCTGATCGCGATCATATACTCAGATGAGTGAAGAGGGCGAGCGTTATTCCTTACGCGGCATTCGCCTTGGAATTCTGCGGACCCTTGATGGGCAGCTCCAGGATAAAGGTGGTGTACGGGCCTTGGGTATCAAGGGTCAGGCGACCTCCATGCCCGGCGGCTATCCCATGGGATATGCTCAGGCCCAGGCCCGTTCCTTGGCCGATGGGCTTGGTGGTAAAAAAGGGCTGCATGATTTTGGAGCGCAGGCTTTCGGGAATGCCGGGACCGGCATCCGTAACGATAAAGCGCAAAAGGTCTTCATTCACCGCGTGAACGTCCACCTTCACCCACGGGTCTGGGGTATTATGAGCGGCGTCATAGGCATTGTTCACAAGGTTCAGGAGAATCTGGACGATCTGATTTTGATTGGCCACGAAGCTGATCTCGGGAATCGGTTCGACGATAAGATTCACACCATGTCGGCGGATGTGCGCACGACAGAAACTCAAGACCTGGTCGAGCACCCGCTGAGCTGTGGTGTGCAAATACTGGATGTGACTTTCACCCCGCGCAAAGTCCAAAAGCCCTTTGACGATGCCCGCGATGCGCAGCGAGGTCTCGCGGATGAAAGCCAGCTCCTCCTTGAATTCCTGAGCATCCATGCGGCCCTGATCGATGCGTTTGCGCATTCGATCGACTTTGCCCATGATGATAGCCACAGGATTATTGATCTCGTGAGCCACACCGCCAGCCATTTCTCCCAAAGAAGCCATCTTGCTGGCCTGAAGAATCTGAGCCTCAGCCATCTTCCGATCGGTGATATCGACTCTCAAGGAAAGGTACTTGCTCACCTCACCCTTGGGTCCGATCATCGGTGTGATGGCCGTCTGCACCCAGTAAAGCGTTCCATCCTTGCGCCGGTTGCAGATCTCGCCGTACCATTTTTTCCCGCTGGCTATCGTCTTCCACAGATTCCTGAAAAATTCGGCATCATGCATTCCCGAATTCACGACGCGATGGGTTTTGCCGATCAACTCTTCGCGGCTATAGCCGCTGATCGTACAGAAGTTGTCATTCACATAGGTGATGATGCCGGCTGGATTGGTTTCCACGACGATGGCCATCGAAGATATGGCTTCAAACATCTGCCGCAACTGATCCTGGGTTTCTTTGATAGCGGTGTGATCCATCGCAACGCCCCAGACTTTCCGCGCCTTGCCATCGGGGCTTCTGTCCACGAAGCTTCTGACCAAAAGATGCCGCAGGGCGCCGTCGGGACGAAGCACGCGGTACTCAAGATCAAAGCGGTCGACCCCACTCCGAATGATTCTGGGTATGTCCTCGAAGATATTCTTTCTGTCTTCAGGATGAAGGGCTCGATGGATGGCGTCGGCTCCAAGGGGACATTCAGTGCGTGAAATCCCATAGAGTTCATAAAGCGAATCATCCAGTTCCGTGTGATTCAGGGCAGGATCAAATTCCCAGACACCACAGGAAACGGATTTCAAGATCAACGAGAGTTTGCGATTAAAATCGGAACGCAGCCTCTGCGAGGCAACAGCAATGGCTTTGAGGGTTTCCGTAGCCCAGATTTCATTTTGAAAGAATTCCTCCTCCGGCTGCAGCGCTGCAGTGACAGCGCGCGATACGCCGATGATGGCAAGGACGCGTCCATTCGCGTCCAGAAGAGCCGAGTCGGTGACCTGCACCATCAACTGATGCCCATCACGGTGTTTTACGGCGAATTGCCCTGACCATGTCTGACCTGACTGCAGAATCGCCATGATCCGCTGGGCTTCCTCCAGACTCTGCTCGCTGGGTATCACATCGAGTATGCTGCGGCCGATGGCTTCGACCATGGACCAGCCATAGATGATCTCGGCGGCTCTGTTCCAATAGAGAATCTGTCCCTCGGGATCGGTGACGATCATCGCATCGTCCGTGCTTCCCGGATTCTGCGAACGGCTGAGCGCAAGCTTCAGGGTCCGATTTTCTTTCTCCAGTTCGCGGCAACGCTGCAAAAGCAGCTCCCGATCCGCGGCGGGATCCTGATCATTTTCAAGAGGACGCTCGTGCTTGGACATCGCTTGAACTGCCTGAAAAAGTTAATTGCTACACTTATCGGGTTTCCGCAAAAACGCTTAAGGAAAAAGTGGTGGGCAAGGTGTCGGATTTCGAGCAAGAGGCTGAAGCCCAGGCCCTGGCTTTCAAGCCGCTCAGCGCCGTAAGCCGACTGCACGAATCGGCGACCGCGACCTGCGAACCAGCAGCAAACCCATAGCAGCACTCACGAACTTCCCATAATTTGACATTTGCCCTAAGCCATCCACCAGTGCATGACCTATCGAGAAAACTGATCCGAAGCGCCGCATCGTAGGCTTATGACGGCACCGGCGTGACCTGAACCCCACGCTCAAGCTTCCATTTTTACCACCGATCATATTCCTGGATAGCTAAGGGGTCAGCACCTGTTACGCCCCATGTGAGGCGTCTTGTTTGAGGATGACAGCTTTGCCTAAAATTGAGCAGACCCGGATCATCAAAGAACTCTATCGCTCGCCCCGAACCGTCGTCTTCCTCGTTGAATCAGAAATCCACGGGACCTGTGCATTCAAGACGGTGAATCCTGATTCGGATTTGGCTTTGGCTTCGCTCGAAAATCTGCGCTATGAAGCTGAAATACTGTATTCGTTGGACGATCCTCGGCTGCTCAAACCTCTCGCCTTGGACGAGACACCCGGCTCGCAGGGGCTCTATCTCCCTTTTTTCGACGCCCCTTCTTTAGCCGCTCGCTTGAATCGTGAAGGCGGGATGAGCCTGCAGCAATTCTGGGACTGTGCGCGGCAGGTCCTGGAAGTCCTGACTTATATACACAGCAAGGGTCTTGTCCATAAGGATATCAATCCAAATAACATCCTCGTGGCATCGCAAGAGACCACCGTTCGACTGATAGACTTTGAAATTGCAAGCCGCGTGTGGGACGACAGGCAGAAGGATTTCACGTCCGATCATCTGGAAGGCACGCTTGCCTATATGTCTCCAGAACAGACGGGGCGGGTCGATATGCCAGTCGATGCGCGGAGCGACCTCTATTCCTTTGGCATCTCCTGCTTTGAAATGCTGACGGGCAAACTTCCTTTTCAGGCTCACGATAGAATTGGCTTCATCCACGCTCATCTTAGCCTCGAAGCCCCGGATCCTCGCAAATTGCGCTCGGATCTTCCCAGGGAACTTGCGGCCATCATTCAGAAACTGCTTTTGAAGAATCCCAAAGAGCGCTATCAGAGCGCCTATGGGCTCCTGCGCGATCTGGAGCAGCTGTTTGCGCCAGACGCTTTGAAGGTATCCGAATTTATTCTGGGCCGCGATGATCTGCCCGTTCATTTTGAAGCGCCGCATCAGTTGCTGGGCCGTGAGCAGGAAACGCTGAAGATCGAGCAAGCCTTCGCCTTGAGCAGTCAGGGGCAGATTCACATCTGCGGCCTCGCGGGAGCTTCGGGTGTCGGCAAGTCGAGCCTCGCCCGGCACGCCCGCAGCTTGACCCTCAAGCAGCAAGGGCTTTATCTGGAGAGCAAATGCGAGCAAGGTCAGCAGCATGCCTCCTTCTTCCCCTTCCAGCAGCTTTTCAAGATGATCGTTCAACGCTGGCAGTCCATGCCCGAGAGCCAGTTTAAAGAACTGGCTGCTGAACTGCGCAGAGGCATAGGCGAGCAATTGAAGGCTCTGGAACAGATTACCGTCGCGATGCAGGTTCTGACTCAAGACCTGCCTGAACTTCCGAGCTGTGGCCTGAAAGAGGCCGAGGATCGTCTTGCGTTTGTGACCATCGAAGTTCTGAGGGCCCTGGGCCGCAATCAGATTCTGACTCTCTTCTTCGACGACATCCAATGGATGGATCAGGCCTCTCTTCAGCTGCTCAGCAGCATCATCGAGCAGGCCGATGGTTTACGCCTCTTTGTGCTGATGGCCTACCGGGTCCATGAAACCGGCGAGAATGCCAAGGCCATTGCTCTTCTGCGACGCTTGCAGAACCAGCCCAACTGCCATCTGCATGATATCCGTGATTTTGATGAGGCACGGACGAGTCTTTACTTGAACAAGGTTTTTCCGCGCTTGAAGGACCATGCATCCCTTACTTCATATGTTCACGAGCGAACCAAGGGCAATCCATACTATCTCGGCCAGTATCTTAGACGGGCGGCCGAGGAGCGGATCATCAGCTTTAATTTCGCTCAGGGATATTGGGAAGCTGACCTGACTCGTCTGCAGCAGATGCTGATCGCGGATGACCTCGCCGGCTTTCTCGTGCATGAACTCGATAGACTTGACCGCAGGACTTTGAAGATCGCCCAGATGGCCGCTATTCTCGGTTTTGAATTTACGCTCGCCGAGCTCCAGCAGCTGTCAGGCTGGTCCTATCGTGATTTAAAGAGCGCTCTCAGCGATTGCGCAAAAGCCTCCATCGTCATGCCCATGAATGAACAAGCTCAGAGGTTTTTGAAGTATGGTGAACGTCAGTTAAGCTCCGACCGACCCACCTCCTATCGCTTCCAGCACGACCGCATGTATCAAGCCTGCTACCAAATGCTGAGCGAGCATGAGGCCCAGGAATGGCACTTTCGATTCGGCAGGATCCTCGAACAGGATCATTCGACTCATACTGATGCCGAGCGTTTTATGCTGATGGTGGAACACTTGAACCGCGGATGCGCTTGGATGAAGTCTCGCGAGGAAAAACTCGCTTTGGCTCACTATAATGCAGAGGCGGCTCAAACATGCTTCGACAAGGTGGCATTTCAAAAGGCCGAGCAGCTTTTGCAGCAGATCGAGGGACTGCTTGGAGCGGAACTCTGGTCCCATCATGAACTGGCCTGGACAAGCTGCCTTCTGCTGACCCAACTTGCCTATCACGCGGGGCGAATGGCCGACGGGGACCGCACCTGGCAGACGATGCTTCTGCACGCCCGGACTCAGGAGCAGAAGGCTGAACTATATCGGCATAAGCTGGAACTGCTCAGCGCTGTCGGTGAAAAATCTGCGGCAATCGAGGCGGGACTGCGAGGCCTGAAGGAATTAGGGATATCGGTCAGCGCTCGGCCCAACCCATTCCAGGTTCTCACGGAAACGGCCCGCACCCTTCCCATGATGGCCCTTGTGAATGTCGAGGCCCTGCTGCAGCGTCCCATGGTGGATGGATCGGATCGACTCGCGCTCAAGCTGCTCGTGAGTCTTGCCCCTGCGGCTTATACCTCGGGACAGGAAAACCTTTATGTGGTGGCCATCATGAAGGCCGTGCGACTGACCCTGCGCAAAGGCATCTCCGAAGACTCCGCCTTGACGTTTGTCTATGGGGGAGGCGTGGCTATGATTGCCTTTGGGATCGCTGGCCTCGCCCGAAAATTCGCAGGGCTTGCCGATCGACTCAATGCTGAGCGCCAGGACCTCAGGAACCGGGCCAAGATTCGCTTTCTCAATGGTGCCTTCGTCTATTCGTGGCTGCGGCCCTGGAGGGCGATTTCTCCCTATGTGAAGGAAGGCCGCGACGCCGGGCTCATGACAGGGGATTTCTATTTCACAAGGCTCTGTACGCTTCACTATCAGGAATGGGATCTTCAGTTTTCCTTGGACGAGGAGATTGCCTCCCTTGAGGAGCGCTTGCGCTTCGTTAAAAGCTTAGGCCCTGTGCCTCTGGACGATGCTGCCGCGTTGATGGCACCACATCTGGCCGTGGCTCAGGAATTGCGAAACGGTGAGTCGAACTTTTCCTTCGACGCGCACTGCGACGCCATGCGGGAAAAAGATTATGCATCAGGCAGCGCCATCACCTGTCTGCTGCTTCTGAAAAGAGCCTGGTTCCTGGGGCAGTGGGACGAAGCTCGCGAATGGGACCTGGAGGTGAGGCGCTTTCAAAAAGGCCTTCTCGGTCTGCCGTGGCTGGTCGATTCCTGCCTCTATCGGGCCCTTCTGCTGGCCGATTATCCATCACACAAGTCCTGGCCGCTGCGTATCCGCAAGACTTTGGGACTTGGCGTTCAGCTTCTCAAAGCGTATCGCTGGTATGCCCTTCAAAGGGAGCAGTTCGCGTTCATCTTCCATCTTCTGTGTGCAGAATGGGCCCAATCCCTCGCATGGCGTGGGAAGGCTCAGCGTCATTACTGTAAGGCTATTGCTGAGGCTGATCACCAGAACGTGAGCTTCTGGTCGGCATTGGCCTATGAGCGACTCGCCAAAACTCTCCGTTCACAGGGTTTGGATCCTATGTCTGATCAAGCTTTGCATAAGAGCCTTTATTACTACAAAAGGTGGGGCAGCAAGCTTCGGGTCAATCAGATTGCACAGCAACTGGGTTTGAACGAGAACGCCTTGGAGCCCAGAGAGAACATCTCGGGCGGGCATACCACCACCATTCATCTGGGACATGAGACTCTCGATACGGAAGCCATCGTCACCGCAGCCGAGTCGTTGGCAGGCGAGGTTGAAATCAATCAAGTCGTCCGCAAACTGCTGCAGCTATCGCTTCAATACAGTGGTTCCGACCGCGTCGTCCTCATTCTCAGGGACCTCACCGAGGCTTCGCTCATGGTTGTGGGCCACGCAAAGGGCGAGGAGATCGCGGCGGGATTGCGGGAGAGTATCGACAGCTATCCCGACCTTGCTAAAGGCGCTCTCATGCTGGCGGCTCGCTCCAAAAAAGAGGTTCTGATTCACGACTGCGAGGAGGCCAGGGCCGAACTTGATTACAATGGAGAGCTGCCGCCCGAATCGCTGGCGATACTGCCCATCATGAACAAAGGCCAGGTAGCGGGGCTGCTCTATCTGGAAAACCATCTCATGAAGAATGCCTATTCTCTGGCCCGCCTTCGGCTTATGACTTTGCTTTCCAGTCAAATGGCGATCTCCTTGCAGAACGCTTTGCTCTTTGAACAAATGAAAGAGAAGATCTGGCTCGAAAATGAGCTGGCTGCTGCCAAGGCTGTGCAGGAGACCTTGCTTCCATCCCACGCAAGCTTTGGGGATTTCGAGATCGCGGCCTCGTATCGGGCTGCTGACAGCACAGGTGGGGATTGGTTTTGGTATCACTTTGCCGAATCCGAGCACAAACTTTATGTGATGATCGGCGATGTCACGGGACACGGCATTCCCTCAGCACTGGTCACAGGGACAGTATCGGGAGCGATTCAAGCCTGTCTCGGACAGCTCGACGCCTTGGGTTCCAAAGATCCCAGGTCCACCCTTGAATCCATAGCCGCTCACGTGAATCACGTCATCTACAATACGGGTCGCAAAGCCAATCGCGTCATGAGCATGGCCTTCATCTGCCTTGATCTTGAGGCTATGCAGGGATATTACCTGAATGCCGCGCACAATGCCCTCCTTCATCTTCACAGCGCGGGCTTCTCGACTTTACTCGAACCCGGCTCCCTCTTGGGCCAGCTGACGGAGCCGACCTTTGGTTTCCGATCATTTTCCATTGAAAAGGATGACTGCTTCTTCCTCTTTACCGACGGATTGATTGAAAACGGCGGTACCCAAAGGCAGCAAAAGCTTTCCACAAAATCTTTGGGCAAACTCCTCAGCCGGGACGATAGCGCCCGTGAATCCGTAAGCAAGATTGAAGCGAAGACCCAGGAGCTTTGGGATGGGTTCAAGGCGGTGGATGATACCACATTCCTGATGGTCAAAGTGCTGTGTTCAGGGGATAAAAAGGCCGCCGCTTGATAAGCCTTTCTGTCAGAACCTCCCCGCCGCTCGCTTAGACTTCTCTTAGATTCCTGTCATGCTGCGCTCTTTAATTTACCAGCGTCACGTCCATCATCACGTTAAAGCTAAAGGGTCTTTCCATGACACAGACAGCAGCTGCGAAGCGAGCTTCCCGATCCGAGCGTTTCCTTGACCTCATTGAGCGTGTGGGGAATATGCTCCCCGAACCGGTTATTCTTTTTAGCCTTTTAACCGCTCTCGTCTTTATGCTGTCGGCCTGGGGAACCGCCGCCCGCTGGGAGGTCCAACCGCAGAAGCTTGTCATTGCGACCCAGGAAAAAGTGGATGTGAATGGACAGGTGATCCAGGAAGCTCAGCGCGGTGCCGACGGCAAAGTCATACGGACCCTGGCCCCTCACGGCGAGCCGATTGGGACGCGAAGCCTTCTTACCCAGGAAGGGATCTATTGGTTCTTCTCGTCCATGCTCGGCAACTTCACCCGCAGTCCGGCTCTGGGCCTGATCTTTGTGGCCATGATCGGCATTGGATTTGCCGAACGCTTTGGATTTTTCAGCGCGCTGATGCGTTTTCTGGCCTTTGCCACCCCGAAAAGGCTTTTAACGCCGGTGATTGTTCTGGTCGGCGCCAACTCCTCGGTGGCCAGTGATGCCGGTTATATTATCCTTCCGCCTTTGGCCGCCGCCCTTTATCTGGCGGTCGGACGGCATCCGATTGCAGGCCTCGCCGCAGCCTTTGCCGGGGTTTCAGGAGGCTTTGGCGGTGGATTTTTTCCAACCGGAGGGGATGGGGCGCTGGCCGGTTTTGCGACGAGCGCGGCCCATGTCCTGGACCCTTCCTATACTGTGAATATCACGCATAACCTTTATTTTAAGGCCGGATCGGCTTTGATCGTGATGCTGGCCGGATGGTTCGTGACCGATAAAATCGTTGAACCGCGTCTTCATAAATCCTCGGCCTGGGGCAATGCCCAGGATAATCAAACCCTGGCCAACCTGAGTCTGGATGGTCATGAGAAGCAGGCGCTGCTCGGAGCTATTCTCACAATGGTCGGCATTGCCGGCCTCTTTTTGGCCCTGATTCTGATACCCGGCATGCCTTTGCATGGTACAGGGCAGCCGACCCTGGCGTCGGGTCATGTCCTTATGGAAGGTCCGGCGGCGGCTCTGCAGAGCGGTTTTCAGGGAGCATTAAGGGCGGTGGAACGAGCCGGTGATCGCTGGTCGCAGGTGATCGTCCCCATGATTTTCTGCGTCTTCTTTTTCCCCGGCCTTGTCTATGGACTGATCACAAGGCAAATCCAGGGGCAGAAGGAACTGATCGAAGGCCTTTATCACGGCGTCCGTTCGATCGTGCCGGTGCTTGTCATCATGTTTTTCCTGGCTCAATTCGTCGAGTCTTTGAAGTATACAGGGCTTGATCGCATGCTCGCCTATGCCGGCGGTTCGCTCCTCGTGCAGGTGGATCTGCCGGTGCCTCTTCTGCTCGTTCTCTTCATCCTGGTCGTGATTCTGGGTGACTTCGCCATGAGCGGCATGCTCAGCAAATTCGGTGTGCTGGCCCCGATCTTTATTCCGATGTTCATGATGGTCGGCATGAGCCCGGAGCTGACGACGGCCGCTTATCGCATTGGGGATTCGGTGGTGAACATCATCACGCCGCTCAACAGCTACCTGCTCATCATCCTCGCGGTCATGCACAAGTATAGGCCGCAGGCAGGCCTTGGGACTTTGATTTCCCTCATGGTGCCATATACCCTGGTTTTCTTCGTGGTGTGGACCAGCTTTCTGATCGGCTGGTATATCCTGGGCTGGCCGCTCGGCACCGAGGCTCCGATTCATTACGAGCCTCAGGCCGGTTGACGCTTCAGGAAGTCTTTTTGATCGGCGGATGCGAGATCGGATTCGCCGTATCACCCACGGCCTGCTGTGAGAAAGCCGATTTGGGAATCAGATCACTGAAGCGAATCGAATTCTTGCGGTGCTGGATCTGGGCGATCGCCTCCGCAAAGTCCTGGATCACTTTATTGGTCTGATACTTCGACGGCAGTTCCATAAAGATCCCATTCACGGCCATGTCGATGGCGGACAGATAATTCTTCACGGTCGGTTCGATGAGGGCCTGCAGACGGTCCTGCTCCTGCTGACGAATCTTCATCAATTCGGAGTCCCACAGCGTAGGATCGGGCACCTCGCGTCTGACTTTTTCCGCGTAGGCATCAGCCCGCGCCCGAACTTTGGCGGCTTCGTCATTGGCCTGCACCACGATCGCTTCCACGGTTTTCTCAACCGTACGCGTGCGGGTCCGGGCTTCTTCCACGATCTTGAGAGCGATCTTCTCGGCATCATGGGTGATGGCCGCTGCGGACTGGCGTGCGGACTGGAACATGGAGCTTTCGAGGACTTTGATTTCCTCGGCTTTGAAATTTCTTTCATTGTTGGCGGTTTCAATCAAGGCCTGGGCTCGTTCGCGGGCGCTGCTCAGGATGGATCGCGTTTCATCTTCCAGGCGCTTGCGTTCGCCGGCCAGATGCTCGTCGCTTTCCTTGGCCTTGCGGGCCAAAAGAACATCCTGCTCCTTCACCTGGCGCAAAAGATCAGCCTTGGTCCTGTCGATCAGGTCCTGGGCTTCTTTTTCCGCGGCTTTGCGGGCCTGGCTGATTTTAGTGTTGGCCGCGTTGATGCGAGCCTCATTTTCCTTTTCCACCTTGAATTGAATCTCGCTGGCTTCCTTCGCGGCATTGGCCAGGATGGTTTGGGCTTCCTCTTTGGCATTCGCGACCATCAGCTTCATTTCCGCAAGGCCGCTATTTTTTTCCTTCAGAAAGCTGACTTCGGCATTGTGCGTGCGGCGACGGACTTCTTCCGCCTCATGCTGGGCGACGCGGATGATGTCGGCCGCTTTCTGATTGGCTTCCAGAATAAGGCGCTTGGCGGCGGATTCCGATTCGCGATGGACTTCCAAGGCCGTGGCCTCGGTGGCCCTGATCAAAGCCTCGTTCTTACTGCGGCCGTCCTGAAGGATTCGGGCAACCTGCTCCTCGGCCTTGCGTTTCATATCCTGAAATTCAATTTCAAGGGCGCGCAGCTGCTTTTTACGATTCTGCTCCATCTCCTCGGTCAGGATCTTGGCTTCGGCCTGCATTTTATTGCGGTGATTTTCCAGCTCGATGCTGAGCTTTTCCTTCTCCGCCTCGTAATCATGCTTGATGGCCTTCAGCTTGCTGTCGGTTTCGCTCTGCAGCGATTCGATCGCCTGCTTATAACGCCTTTCTGTAATATCCATGGTCTCAGCCAGAGTGCGGATGCTCTCCTGCTGGTGGCTGATGGTCGCCTGATGCTTTTTGATATCGGATTCGAGCGCGTGCGCTTCGCGCCGTCTGCTGGCATTGATTTCTTCCTGGGCACGCAGCTCGGCCTCGGCCTGGACCTTCATCCGGATCGAGTCTTCCGTCTCCTTCTCAAGACGTTCGATGTGCCCCTGCGAGATGGCGATGGTCTGGGCCAGATACTCGGCTGCGCCGGTCAGCTCTGCAATCTTGAGCTCAAGAGCATCGCGTTCCGCCTTGGTGGGTCCGCCATCGGAATTCGCTGCGATAGTGAGTAAACGCGCCTGTTTTTGGTCGCTCATAAATAACCCTTCAAGGTTGGCTCTTGGCTTCTTCCAGGTATTTCGGCGCTATTTCCATGAAGCCTTAAAGGATTCGTAAGACCGCAGTTTCCCACTTTCAAATCCGCCTCTTAAAGAGGCAGTTTTCAAATATTACCGGGCGGAAGATTTGGGTTTGCCGCAAAATTTCAGCGCGGTTTCGGAAAGAGCGGGTAAGGCAGCTCCAGCGGCACACGGATCCATATCAAACGGAGGGTCTCAGACGGCAGCAGTTTCCATGTCGTCTCCGTTTCAGCCTGATGCACGATGAAATCCCTGCTTCTAACGGAATAGGTCTCGCTTCCGCATTGCAGGGTTCCGGCCCCGTGCAAAACAAGGGCGGCCCAGCCCATCCCGGCAGCGATGCTTCCGTCCGCTTTATCACCAGGCGAAAGCTTAAGATCGTGCATGCTGACGTCCGGGGTCACAAGCGAAATGGGGCTGCCTTCGCCCAGGAGTATCGTGGCGTGATCGCGTTGAAGGAAACGGTTCCGCGGATACACGGCATAACGCGGCGGCACCATCGTTTCCTGACGAAAGTGAGGATCAAACCAGATCTGGAGTATCTCCGCGGGCGTTTCCACGAAATGCTCCTCGTGATCGAGTCCCGAACCGGTCTGCATCAGCTGCAGATCACCGCTTTCCATGCGCGAGGCATGACCCAGGCTGTCGCGATGTTCGATCGTGCCTTCCAGGATATAGCTCATGATTTCGAAACCGCGATGCGGATGCTCCGCGACGGATGAAGGTCGCGCCGCCTGGGCCCAGGCCCAGTAATAAAGCGGCCCTATGCGATGAATGGCCGAGCCCTCGCCCGCAAAGCCGATCATCTTCTGCTCGGTGATGGCACCCTGATCAAAGCTGCCCGTGGCCTGTTCGGAAGGGGGCAGTAGCCTTGTGAAATAGGCGGGAGGACGGGCTTTTTTCACCATCTCTGTGGGCTCCTTGAAATTTGCATTATTGACATATCGACATTCCCTCATAATTAGGATACGGATAGTTCGGGTCCTAACTACTTGCCCTTTTCAGCCAGGAGGCTGACTTTGCTTTCCCTCCATGACGACTATCATAACCTTGAATATCTGAAGTTCTTCGTCGATCGCTATCAGCAGTGCGATCTTTCTTCCATACAAACCTATTTGGCCGTCGTACGGCTGGCCGATCGCCTGCAAAGCAAATCGGAAGCCTATTTTCAGCGCATGGATCTTTCCAAGGGCCGCTTTCTCATCATGAAGATGCTGGCGCGTTCGGGGGAAAGCGGTCTGGCACCAGCCGAGATCGCCCAGAACATCAGCTGCGCCCGGGCCACCGTCACCGGGCTCTTGGATACCCTCGAAGCGGCCGGCTATATCGAGCGACTCGCCGATCCCCAGGGTGATCGCCGGAGTCTTCGCATTCGGCTGACACCTGCCGGCCAAAGCAAATTGGATGCTGTGCTTCCCCGCCATCATCAGCGCATCAAGCAGGCCATGTCGGATTTCAGCATGGAGGAGCGCGATCAGCTCATGTCCCTGCTCGCGAAATTCAACAAGGGCCTTAGCGCTTTTGAAAATAATTCGAACGAATCCAGCGACCATGCTCAGGATATTTCTCGCGTCAGGAAGGAAAAACCATGAAAAAAGCCCAGAAAGTAGCGCTGACCCTCGTCACCGGCCTTGCCCTCATCGCCGGATACATCACCATCCGCGATTACGGCCTTGAATCCACGGATGATGCTCAGGTGGAAGGCCGTATTGTGAATATCGCCTCACGCGTTTCCGGGCAGGTGCAGAAAGTCTTCGTCACCGACAATCAGGTGGTGAAGGCTGGCGATCCCCTGGTGGAACTCGATAAGCAGGAACTTCAGTCGCGCGTCGCCGCCGCCCAGGCGGAACTGAGCGCCGCCCGCGCCGCTTTGAGTTCCAGTGAATCCGATGTCGCCGCCGCCACATCCCGCCTGAAGCTCGCGGACATCGAACTCGATCGCATCCGAACGCTCGGCAAAAGCGGAGTGGTGTCACAGTCGGAAGTGGATACGAGAAAGGCCCAGTATGATCAGGCGAAGGCGGCCTATGATCAGGCCATGTCGCGGCTCGGTGGTGGCAAAGGGGAAGGCGGTGCTCCAGGTGCCGCGCTCGCCAAGGTTCAGCAGGCCGAAGCCGCACTCGAACTCGCCAAAGTCAACCTTTCCTATACCACCATCACAGCGCCGATTTCGGGCGTGATTTCCCGTAAGAACGTCGAGGTCGGGCAGATCCTCGCGCCGATGACCAACCTCATGGCTTTGGTGGATCTGAATGATGTCTGGGTGGTGGCCAACTTCAAGGAAGATCAGCTGAAGCACATGAAAGTGGGTCAGCCCACCTTCATCAAGGTCGATACCTATAAAGGCGAGAAATTCGAAGGCGAGGTCGCGTCCATCGCCGCCGCCACGGGTGCGAAGTTCTCCTTGATTCCACCCGACAATGCCTCGGGCAACTTCGTGAAGGTGGTGCAGCGCATCCCCGTTTACCTGCACCTCAAAAACTTTACGAATTCCCCCGAGAATGCTCTGGTCCTGCGCCCCGGCATGAGCGCCGTCGTCTCCATCAGAACGAATTGATAGCCTTGGAAAAAAGGGTTTTACTCCATGGAACAAACGCTCATCACCGGCTCCAAACGCGGCATCACGATTGCCGCGATGGCCGCGGCTATGATGGCAATTCTGGATATATCCATCGTGAACGTGGCGATCTCCGATATTCGCGCCGCGTTCGGCACTCCGATTGATCAGATCGCCTGGGTTTCCACCGGCTATATGATGGCCAACGTCGTGGTCATTCCCATTACGGGCTGGCTGCAGAGGCGTTTTGGTTTCAAACGCTATTTCACCGTCTCCATCGGCATCTTCATCGTGGCCTCGGCGCTCTGCGGCCTTGCCTGGAATCTGCCGTCCCTCGTGGCCTTCCGTATTCTGCAGGGCATGGGCGGCGGCGCCATCATCCCCACCGCGCAGTCCATACTTTTCGCCCGCTATCCGCGGCAGGAGCACGGCATGGCCGGCGCCATGTTTGGTCTGGGCGCCGTGACAGGACCTCTTCTGGGGCCGACGCTGGGTGGTTATCTCATCGACATCGCCAGCTGGCATTGGATCTTCTTCATCAACCTTCCCATCGGTATTTTTGCAGCTGCGATGGCCTGGCGTCATATCGATGAACCTGGATTCAAGGCGGAAACCACTCCGATCGATCGCTGGGGGCTGACGCTTTTGGCGATCGGCATGGCCAGCCTTCAGTTCGTTCTGGAGGAAGGCAACCGCGATGACTGGTTTCAAAGCACAACGATCGTCATCCTCTCGGCCATCGCCTTTGTTTCGCTGATCACCTTCGCCGTGCATGAACTGGAGGTCAAAAATCCGATCGTGGACCTCAGGGTCTTTGCCAATCGGTCCTATGCGGCGGCCACCGGCATCAACTTCATGATCGGGATCGCGCTTTTTTCCGCGACCTTCCTCTATGCCCTCTACTGCGGGGCCATCATGCATTATAGGGCGCTGGACATTGGCGAGCTGTTTCTGAAGGGCAGCTGCATCCAGATCCTGATCATGCCTTTGATCGGGCGCTTCGGACATAAATTCGATGGCCGCTATCTTCTAGCCTTTGGCATCAGCATGCTGATCGGCGGTCTTTATATGAACACCAAACTCTCGAATCAATCCGACTTCACTCAGATGGTGATGCCGATCTTCATCCGTTCCCTGGGCCTTGGATTCGTCTTCGTTCCCCTCAGCCTGATCGCTCTTTCCGATCTGCCCGCGCATCAGCGGGGGAATGCCGCGGGTCTTTTCAACCTGACCCGCGAGCTGGGCGGTTCGATAGGAACCGCGTGGATGAGCACACTCCTGAGCCGGGCGCAGACGCGGGAGTATGCCTACATCTCCGAGTCCGTGACCCGCTATTCGGAGGCCACAAGACAAAGGCTCGAAATGATGCAGCATGGCATCGGCACCAAACTTCTCGATTCGGAAACCGGAGTCCTGGCCCTACTGCGCCTGAAGGTGACCGAACAGAGCCTCATCAAAGCCTTCAATACCAACTTCGTCATCATCACCCTGGCCTTTACCGCGACGCTGATGCTCGTCTTTCTTCTGCGTCGGCCTTCACAAGGAGGAGCACCTGTTCATGATGCCCACTAAATATCTGTCCCGAATTTTATGGATAAGCCTCGCATGGATTCTACCGCTGCAGGCGTCGGCCGCCAGCGATCCCCGCGTGCGCCTTGTGAAAAAAGGCTCGGGCCTGTCGCTGGACGAGGCCATGCAAAGAGCCGAGAAGGAAAGTTCCGCCCTGAAATCCCTGGAGGCCGCGCGCCAGGCGTCTGAGGCTCGTGCCGATCAGGCTGGTGACAGCAAGGGCCCCCGTCTGAGTCTGGAGGCGCAGCGCGCGTGGATAGATACGGATGTGAATAAGCTTGCCGGTAAAACCCTACCCAATGGTATTCGCAATCCCGACAACGTGAACACAGCGGGCGTTGTGGTCACCCAGCCGCTGACAGGCTGGTTTGCTCTGAACAATAAAGAGGAAGCCGAGCAGCATCTGACGGAAGCGGCGCGCGCGGATTATGAGGCGAGCGTTCAGGACCTCAGAAGCCGCAGTGCAGAGACGTTTTTACGAGTTCTGAAAGCCACCCGCCTGCGCGACATTGCCCGGCAGTCCCTCGGTGTTATTCAAAAGCAGAAAAACGATGCCGAAGCCCTGCGCCGACAGGGTAAGCTGGCTCAACTTGATTTTGACCGCTTTTCTTTTGCTGAATCGGAGGCCATCACCCAGCTGAGCGACGCGGAATCGCAGCTTCTGGTGGCTGCTGCGGCCCTGCGCGAGCAGATCAATCTGCCTGCTGATCAGGAACTTGTCCTGGAGGATATTGAAAGTCAAACCACTGTCAACGCTCAGAATCATAGCGATCAGCGGTCGGAACTTCGCAGTGCCGCGGAACGTGCCGAGGCCTTCAAGAGTTATCGGGCAGCGGCCCAGATTGATTACTATCCCACCGTCAATGCCTTTGCGCGCTTCGATCGGGATTTTGCCGCCGAGGATATCGTGATCCCCATTCCAGGCGCACCGACCTATCCGAAAGAGGATTATCGGGATCGCTTCACCTATGGCTTGTCGCTAAACTGGGTGCTCTGGGACGGGCTCGCCCGCAAGGCCCGCGTGCGTGAGCTGACGGCTGAATCGGAGCGGGTGACCCTGCAGCGCGCTGCGCTGGCTTCGAATCTTCGTATTGAAGAAGCGCAAACAGCAGCCGAGTATGACAAGGCTCAGCAAACCCTTCGCAATGCTGAAGTATCGGCGCGGCTGAGCGAGGAAATCTTCGAGGCCTTCACCGCCAAATTTCAAAACGGTCTGGCCACCACCACAGATGTGCTCAGCGCTGAAAGGGATCTGACCAGGGCCCGCGCGCAGCTCGCCAGTACGGGCTATGACCTGCAGATGGCCGCGATCCGTTACAATCGGGCTCACGGCAGCAAACTCTGAGGAAACGTTCTTCGAAACGGAAGAAAGACCTTCCGTTTCGCAGCCTCCCCCTTATTGATAATCCCATTTCAGTTCCGCGATCCTGAGTTCCCCATCTTTTTTGATCAGCAGATAGTGCTCCTTCACATTTTTTTTCTTTTCATAATCCGTGATCAGTTCCATGCGTATCGACTGCTGACCGTTCTGGGTCTCGGAAACATACTCAGTGGAACGGCTCGCCCCCCGCACGCCAAGGTCGTTTTGCACCTGAAGGGCCAGGGTTTTGATCATCTCCAGTTTGTCCTTATCCCAGGTGGTCCAATCCTGGAGACATTCCTCGGGCTCTTCTTCCAAAAGACACTCATTGAATTTCTGCGGCACTTCCTTCCCGGAGAATCCACCACCACCAAAAATAAAACTGATCGCCGCGAACGCGGCTGCGATCACGAGGATCACTCCCAGGATCAGAGCCAAGCCAACGCCAAGAAAGACGAAGAGGAGAACGAGCATTATCAAAACCAGAGCACTGATAAAAAAGCTCATAATGTCTTCCTGCCTGCATGGAACGGGTCACGTTGCACACTCAGAGTAATTTCCCAAGTCAGCCGAGACAAGCGAAATCCCCGCTCACAATTTTAGCAAATCCTGAACCTCATGCCACCAAAGTCTTCCAAGCAGTCGCTCAAATCAGACGGACGGAAAACTTTTCGGTTGAGCGTTTTCGCATTGACCGCAAACATGAAGGCTGTCTATGCTCCGTTGCAAATCCGTTTCTCAAATTCAATATCATGGAGGAAATCATGCTTTTCTCGAAACTTCTCGCCCTGGGTGCTCTTTGCGTCAGTGGTGCTGCGATGGCTGGAGTCCAAGGTCTTTATAAGGCCGACTGCTGGACGGTTGAAGCCGAAGGTCTTTCCGTCGGTCGCAGTATTAACTTTGAAAAAGACACTGCGACTCAGGTTCAGACTATCTATGGGGACCTGACCTGCGCGCAGCCTGCCTATTCCTTCACCTTCCAGGGTCCTTATACTCTCGCTGCCGACGGCGCGGCTGATTTCACCTCGGCTTCGATCCAACTCACAGCTCTCGACGCCCGCATTGCAGCGAGCTTCAGCGCGGCTCAGCTCTGCGGCTTCGCTGATTGGGAAGCTGGCGCCCCGCGTGAAGTCGCAGGCCTTGACTGCGGCGGCACGCAAATCCCTGCAGCCAACAGCGTGACCTATGATCTTGTGAAAGAAGTCGACGGTGGCATCGTCTTCGGCGCTGTGACTGAAGACAAGGACGGTTCAACTTTGGAAAAACGTCCCACGGAAGTGGATGAGACGACAGTATTCAAGGCCGTGAGCAGCACAGCTCAGTAAGAGGCCGTGGCTTCCCCTGCGGGAAGCCCCACATTTTCCCGCATTTTATGGGGAAATGTACCTGGATCCCCTCAAAAAACCATGCTACGATTTGGTCATCTTTATTAAATCGTGGAAGGGACAAGAGTGGTGGATACCAATCTCCTGCCTGATTTCCGTTTTAACGACACGTTTCGCAATCCTATTATCGAGACCGGCGCTGATCCTTGGATCATTAAGAAGGACGATCTCTATTACTACTGTTTTTCCGATAATAAGTCGTCGATCTATGTAAGCTACGCCCGCTGCCCCCTGCTCCTGGCCAAGGCGAAGAAACATTTGATCTGGCGCGCTCCCAAGCGGCAGGCCTATTCGCACGAGACCTGGGCGCCCGAGCTGCATTTCCTCGATGGCCGCTGGTATGTGTACTTCGCGGCTTCCGATGGCGATAATCACACCCATCGCATGTATGTGCTGGAAGGCGAGAGTCCGGTCGGGCCCTACCGCTTCAAAGGCCAGATCTCCCCTGCCACCGATCGCTGGGCGATCGATGGAACCATTCTGGATATGAACGATGGCCAGCGCTATTTCGTTTGGTCCGGCTGGGATGGGAGCACCAATATCCAGCAGAATCTTTATATTGCCCGTATGAAGAATCCCTGGTCGCTCGTCGAGCAGACCGTTCCGAATCCCCAGCTGAAAGCCCTGCGGCGGCAGACAGGAACCCTCCTTAATTTGGAAGTGACGGCTGAAGAAGCGGGGCAGTATACGCTCGAAGTCCTTTACCACTGCACCTCGACCGCCATGCAAAGACTTGAGATCAACGACGAGACTCATCTGGGTCTGCACTATACGCCGACCGGCAATCGCAATTGGCAAACCCACTTCGAACGCATCGAACTGAAGCAGGGGCGCAATGTCCTGCGCTTTGCGACTGGTATTGGCAAGGTGACGATTGACAAGGTTCTGATAAGGCCCGTCGGCCATGACAGGACCATGATCTCTTCACCTGAATTCCACTGGGAAAAACAGGGCGGCCCGCCTTATATCAATGAGGGCCCGCAGATTCTGCGGAAAGATGATCGACTGCATATCGTCTATTCAGCGAGTGGCAGCTGGACGGATCATTATCAGCTGGGTCTTCTGACCTTTCAAGGCGGCTGCGTCCTGGAAAAGAAGAACTGGAAGAAGAAGGGGCCGGTCTTTGCCGGCACCGATCGCGTCTTTGGGCCTGGACATGCGTCCTTCATCGAATATGAAGG
Source organism: Oligoflexus sp. (assembly GCF_035712445.1). NCBI lineage: Bacteria > Pseudomonadati > Bdellovibrionota > Oligoflexia > Oligoflexales > Oligoflexaceae > Oligoflexus > Oligoflexus sp. The sequence goes on from NZ_DASTAT010000086.1 coordinate 52,852, forward strand.
GCATGACTGGATTGTCTATCACGCTGCGAAACACAGCGGGGCGGGCTGGAATCGTCACGTGCGCATGCAGCCCTTTCACTGGGATGAGGCCGGCGATCCCATCTTTGGAACGCCCTGGCCCACCCTCGGTGATGATGATACGCCGGATGATCTGATCCGCACGTCAGGCGCTTAGTGCTTGCCTGACTCTTTCGCGGGGTTTGGCATATCCAGCTTGCCTGCATTCGGATCCTTCAAAGGCGGGTTGGGGCATTTGGGCTCCCCATTGGCCATGTCATAGGCTGGATCACCTGGATCCATACAGGTCTCGGCGCGCGGCTTGTGCGCGTCGGGGTTCTTGGAACCCGTACATGCCATCAAACCCAACCCAAAAGCCATCCAGAGAACAGGACGCAGTGTCTTCATAGCCTCGTTTTCCCCATGGTCGTTTCTTTCAGAAGATTACGCACTTCTACGACGTGCGTCTCTTCTTCTGCCATGGCTCTTTGGAATTGCGCCAGCAAATTCTGATCGCCCATCTCCTGGGTCAGCTCGATCAGCAGGTTCCAGCCGTCTCTATCAGCCAGTTCGGCGATTAAAATGGCTTCCAGGCACTGGGCTACGCTTGTCCGGGGATCATTGAGGACCTGGACAAGGCCCATCGACGCCACCGCCATGGCATCAGCACCGGGCGTTGTGGCTGTGGGATCCCCGCCGACATCCTCGATGGTCTTTTTGATCAGCAGCATGTGCTGGAGTTCCGCATCGCAGATTTCCTGCAAACGGTAAAGGTCCAGCGACTGATGCCGGGCCGGATCCATTTCACACTTGCGGATCAGAGCCCGGTAAAGCCTGACTCCCATGCGTTCAAACGCAAGGCGCTCGCCGAGTTTATCGATGAAGACCTCGGGCTTTTCGCCTTTGATCTTTTCATAGCCGGTTTTCGCGAGGCCCTTCAGGGTCATGGGCACCGGAATGGATCCGATCGGGTGCGCGTCCTTCGCATAGTCCAGGCGAATTTTATCGGGCGTGTCCGGGGACATGGGTACCTCGTCCCAGGCAAAGTCCTTGGCCGATTCCATCATCGCAGCGGTCATCAGCGGCGACATCTGGCCGCCCGTGCGATTCCTGCCCAGCGTGGGTTCCTGATGGGTCATAGCGCAGCTCCTTTCATGGCATACTTGGGCCGGGTCAGCTCAGTTCCGGGATTCCAGCGATAGCCGCTGGCCACGGCTTCCGACGGTGAACCCGACGCATTGAGCTGCGCGCGGTAATGAACCGAACGAGGATGCTCCTGACTGCGATCGACAAAATTGGCTCCATTCGCGGCGAGGTGCACTTCGTTCGCCAGGACATTCTTCACGTAATTGCGATTGCTTTGATAGGGCAGGGGATCGGGCAATACGGACGGAACGATTTCCATGGGATCACGGCGCTCGATTTTTTTGAAGAGCTCCATGACCACCTGCAGATGACCCAGTTCATAGTCAAGGAACTGCTCCCAGATCGCTTTCACGCGGGAGTTGGTTTCCTGCTCCACGCAGCTATAGTAATTGTAGACCTCATTGGCTTCATGCAGCAGCCACTTTTCCATCCAGCTTTCCGCGGGATCGGCCATCGACTCGTACTGAGTCACGTGCTGCTCCTCGATCGAGGCGATTTCCGCATAGAGCTGACGGGCCAAGGGATCCGAGAATAAAGGACCGATGTTCATGTAGTAATCGTGGGTTTGGAATTCCCCCGCGACCAGGATCATCGCATGCAGTTTGGTCAATGGATCCGCGCTGCTTTTTTCGTAGGGCGTGCGGATATCATCAATAGGATGCCGGTGCTCGGCGACGGTCGGACGGCCGGGAAGAATATCCGTGTAGCTTTGCAGAATGGAGTTGGCGTCCTTGCCTTCCAGCCGATCCATCAAGGCCGAATAACGATAGAGATGGTCGAAGTCTTCAAGCAAACCAAATCGGTAAACCTGAGCCAGATAGGGATCCGGTTCACGCTGAGCCACGGCTGCCGTGACTTCGATGGCCACCTGTTCATAGGCGATCGTGGTTTCCAGCGGGGATTGATCGGGTGGCGTCAGCCAGTTGATAGTGGTCGCCTGATGCTGCTCCACCCGTCTGATTATGGCGAGTTCATTTTGAAAGTCAGGGTTCATCCGATGGGCAACGTGACTGAAGCGGAGGGCTTCAATCTCGATGCCATTCATCAGGATCTGCCGCACACGGGTCATGGCGTCGTCATCAAGTTTGCTCAGGGGCTCAACGACGATATCTTTCCAGGACCGCATCTGCTTGTCCAGCGGGTAACCTCGGTTTTCTTCCAGTTTCATTCCCATAGGTTCCTCCAATGTCTGGTCGTTTCCGACAAGGGTGCAGACATCGTGCCAGAGCCTGGGAAAGCATGGTCTCGTCCCAGCCCAAGGGACGAGCACCCAACGTCAACTCAGAGCGGACTCGCGCTGAATTTTGGCCAGTCGGAAATACTGGTGCCCAGACAGGTCTTCGCCAAATCCAGAGATTCGCCGATGACAACGTGCATATCGAGGTAACGGTACGTACCGAGGCGGCCTATGAAGGTAATGCCGGGCTCGCCCTGGATGCGGTCCATATACTGCCGCAGGAGTTCCTTGTCCTTCTGCAAGCGCAGCGGATAATAAGGCGTGTCGCTCGGCTCGGCGAGCTTGCTGTATTCCTTGAAGCACACGGTTTTCTCGTGGGTTTCCCAGGGCGCGAAATGCTTGTGCTCGGTAATCCGTGTGTAGGGAATCCGGGCCTCGCAGTAATTGATCACCGGGTTGCCCTGATAATCACCTTCCGCGTCGAACCGTTCGAACTGCAGACTGCGATACTGAAGGCGACCCAGTTCAAAATTATAATAGGCATCGATCGGTCCGCTCCAGAATACGTGATCAAACTGATCCTTGAAGGCCGGATCGAATTTTTCGCCAAGCTGCACTTCGATGTTTTCATGATCGAGGATCTTCTCGACGATGGCCGTATAGCCGTCGATGGGAATTCCCTGATAGCGCGACACATAATAGTTGTCGTCATAGTTGAAACGCACGGGCAGACGGCTCAGGATGGACGCCGGCAATTCCGTGGGCTCCACGCCCCATTGTTTTTTCGTATAGCCATAGAAGAAATTCTCATAAAGATCGCGCCCCAGAAATTTCAGGGCCTGATCTTCAAAGGTCTTCGGCTCTTCAATGGAAGAATCACCCAAAGAGCCGATGAATTCACGTGCTTCGCGGGGATCGAAGGTCTTTCCAAAAAACTGATTGATGGTCAGAAGGTTGATCGGCAGCGAAAACACGCCACGCGCTGTCACAGCCTTGACCCGGTTGGTGTAAGGACCGAATTTCGCAAAGCGGTTCACATACTTCCAAACGTCCTCGCGGCTCGTGTGGAAGATGTGCGGCCCGTACTGATGCACCATAACGCCGGTTTCCGCATCCCGTTCGGTATGGCAGTTCCCCGCGAGGTGGGGCCGTGATTCAAACACCACGATCTTATACTTTCCCGTTTCAGCCAATTCTCTGGCGACCACAGCTCCCGCAAAACCAGCCCCGGCTATTGCAATCTTCTTTGTCATCGTACTCTTCCTTCCCCTATTCCCTATTGTATTGCGACGCGGCATTCCGTCATGAATCGTTCCAGGGCATTGTCCAGTTTTGGCAAAAGCTGACCGCGTTCGCTCCCGAGGGCGCTGAACTTCGGTCTTTTTGCAAGATGCACAACGTTGGATGAATCCACAGGCTGAATGAGCTTGGCATTCAGGCCCTGAAGCTTCGCGGCCTCGCAGGCGAAGTCATACCAGCTCAAAACCCCATGGTTGGCGAGATGCCAGATTCCGGCTTCACCATCCATCAAAAGATCAAGGCTGCTATCCACAAGATGCGGCACATAGGTGGGCGACACCACCTGATCCCGGAAGGCCCCGATTTCCCGTCCCTGCGACAGCTGACGCAAGGATTGCACAAGGAAATTATACTCGTCCCAGGGTCCGAAGAAGGCGCTGGTTCGAATGATCAGGGCTTCCTTGTGGGCATCGTTCACCTTGCTTTCCGCCATGGCCTTCGACTGGCCATAGATATTCAAAGGCGCAGTGAAATCCCTTTCATTATAGGGATTATTCTGCTGCCCGTTGAACACGAGGTCCGTGGAATAAGTCAGGAACTGAATGCCCATTTGGGCACAGATCTGCGACAGCACCTCGGCGCCGATCACATTCGCCCGGAAACAAAGATCCGGGTTTTTCTCCGCCTCATCCACTTTCACATAACCCGCGGCGTTGATCACCGCCCAGGGCCTGAGCTCTTTCAGGCAGGCCAGCACCGCGTTATAATCCGCGATATCAAGATCCTTGTGACTCAAAAGTCGATATTGGAGCCCGCGCCGCTTGCAGATGAAACCAAAGGCGGTGGCCAGCGTTCCTGGACTGCCCGTGATCACGATCTGCCGCGAGCGATCCTGCTTCAAAAGATTGGGTTTCTGCCCAATCGCATTGGCTGGAACCGTGGTCGGATAGAGCACACGGTCCTCCCTATGCCACCAGCCCAGCGTATCCAAAGCAGGGTGATCATAGGTCTCGCCATGATTGATGGCTTTCACCAGTTTGGCCAAAGCGGTCGGACGCGGCTCGCCGCCACGAACATCGTAAACGCCTGACTCGTAAAAACCATCCGCACGGGTCACAAGGCTGTTCCAGTCATAGGAACCGAGCAGACTCCAAACCGTGACCGCACGGATATCGACGCCTTCCGCCTTGAGCTCGTGCGCGGATTGCCAGACTTCATGAAGCCAGCGCAGCTGCTCATCACGCGTGCAGCCCACATGGCATTCGGTGACAGCCAGGGGCTGGCGGTAGCGCTGCCAGACTTCCCGCAGAAGTTCCTTCGGTCCATAGATGCATTCACCGCCGACCCGCACCGCTTCGATATCCGCGTAACGGTGCTTTTTATTTCCACCCCTTGCATGCGGCGGATAGAATTCAAAACGCTCATCCAAAAAGCGATTGCTGGTCAGATAATGATTGATGCCCAAAACAGCCGGTGGACATGGGTTTTCGCTCAGTTCCAAGAGCTGATTCTCATCGATGCCATATTCGAGCATGTAATCCCAAAGAGGATGCTCCTGCGTCACGCGACCGAAGAGGAGATCGAAGCTGAGCCAGCGGCGGCGGTTTTCAAAGCGCGCCTGATAAGCGAGGAAAGGCGTGCTGAAGACCCGCCCCATATCTTCAGTTTGGATCAACTCCGCATCCGGGATGAACTGGCGAATCGCCCGCATCGACGCTGCGATAGCAAGGCACTCGTTCAGAAGAATCTGCAGAAAACTGCTGTCATTCCGATGATGCGGATACCAAACCCCATAAAGCCCGCTGAAGCGGGCCGTGGTCAGAGGTTCGTTGATCGGTGTGTAGCGTTTGACCCAGGGGTAGCGCTGTGCGAACTGCGCAGCGAATTCGGACAGTTTATGGGGAAATTCCGGATCGAGAAGGCTGGTGGACGGCGGTCCGCTGCCGTGATGGACAAAACCGACGATCGGTTCCATCTTCAGCTCACGGGCGAGCGCCAGTCGCTCGTCCGCCCAGGTCCAATCAAACTCACCCGAACTCAGATAGCAGCGTTCCCACAGGATGGGAAAACGCAGAGTTCGGATTCCGAGTTCCGCGAAGCGACGCAGATCATCGGGGCGAGCATCGTGACCGCTCCACTTAATTTGGTCAAAATAAGTGTCCTGTACGCGGTTGGCGGTACATTCAATGCCCGCCCATAGCTCAAGCTTGTGTTCCATACACCGCACTCGGCTGGACAACGTTCTGGACGATGTATTGAGCATGAATCAGCTGCCACATGTCCGAATATGTCTTGTCCCAGGAATTTTGAGTAAGGAATTGATCCACGCGTTCCAGCCAGGCGTCATAGCCGGCTTGATCGGCGAGAATCGCCTCCGCTTTCTCGATAAAGGTCGCGGCGTCGTCGGCAATTGATACGAGGTTTTTATCCGCGTAGGGATGAACGACATCACGGATCGAAGTGGATATGACGCGACGACCAGCCGCCAGGTATTCTGGTGTCTTGGTCGGACTAATATAGCGGGTCGCTTCGTTCCGAGCGAAAGGCAGAATGGCAACGTCCCATCCCCCAAGGTATTCAGGCAATTGCTCGTACGGTTTGCCGCCCAGATAATGGATGTTGGGTCGTTTCGGAAGGGATGCAGGGTCGATTTTCACGACGGGACCGACCATCACAAAGTGCCACTCCGGGCGGGCTGCAGCGACCTGGTCGAGAAGCTCGATGTCGATGCGCTCGTCAATCACGCCGGCAAAGCCGAAACGAGGACCCGGGATGTGGGCCTGATCCGCTGGATCCTGGCGCACAGCGCGACCCTTTGCGAAATGCGTAGTGTCCACGCTGCTCGGGAATGGATAGACCTTGCGGTGGAGGTGTCTTTTAGCTTCATACAGACTGAAGCCTCCTGTGAACACCATGTCGACCTTATTGATCAGGCTTTGCTCAAGCAGCGGCAGCTCCTGAGGCGCGAACTTGAAGTTCGCCAACTGGTCCATGCAATCATAAACGCTGACGACTGGCGTCAGGTGATAGGAATGTTTGAGATGCATAGGGCTGTAATACCAGCTCATATGCTGCGCGATCTCATAGGAATCCATCAGTTCCGTGAGGAGTTCTTTCATGGTGGCGTTCAGTTCCACCTCGTCCCGGCCATGGGGAATATGAGGTGTGGCCACGTAAAGATTTTCGCCGTCCTGATAGACGTGGAGTCGGGCCGCCGATTCATCGGTAAAAATAGGCTCTTCGAAGAAGAAAACGCGGCGCTCGCGGGCGATGCGCGTCATCAGATGTTGGGGACGTTGGAACACAAAGTTCCACCGCAGGTGGGAAAAGCAGATCAGATCGGGTTTACTGATATCATCGAAGGCATTCATAATATTTTTCATTCTCAACTCCTCATTTCAAGGCAGCACTTCTGCAAGTGCCGTACCGTTCTCCTGAACACCTTGGAAATGCAAGTTGACGGACTCTGCTCTGATGGATCAGTAGGATTATGGCAACGCGTATTCTTCACCCATCGTCAGAAAGCCATAATACAGAAAGCCCCACGCCTGACGGCATGGGGCAAAGCCTAAGACACTCGCTCCTCCAGGGAGATGGGAAAGCTGCAGGCAGTCAGCCGATCAGCGAAGTCCCGCTGGACCGGGAGGTCCTTGGGGTCCTTCAGGTCCTTGCGGTCCTGTTTCACCCCTTGGTCCGCGTGGACCAGGATCACCCGTATCACCTTTGGGACCGACTGGACCGACTGGGCCCGTCAAGCCTATATCTCCTTTGGGACCCTGAGGACCGACGGGGCCTGTATCACCCTTGTCGCCTTTGGGACCCTGAAGTCCAACTTCACCGCGTGGTCCCTGTGGACCCATGATGCCGGTATCGCCTTTGTCACCCTTCGGACCTTGAGGGCCTGTCATGCCCTGCGGACCCTGAGGACCCATAGCGCCGACATCACCTTTCAAACCTTGGGGACCGACAGGACCGACTTCACCGCGCGGACCTTGTGGGCCTTGAGGTCCGGTGTTGCCTTGAGGACCTTGCGGACCGGTGGCACCCGTATTCCCCATATCGCCCTTGTCACCTTTATCGCCTTTATCACCTTTCGGTCCGCTTTCACCGCGTGGACCTTGCACGCCGCGATCCCCCTGATCACCTTTGTCGCCTTTATCACCTTTTGGTCCCTGCGGGCCGATATTGCCCTGTGGTCCTGTGTTGCCCATATCGCCTTTGGGGCCCATGGGACCAGCCGGACCAAGCGCACCACGCTCGCCTTTAGGCCCTTGCAGACCGACGCGACCATAATGGAAAGGTGCAAAGAATGGGACAACCTGTTCCTCGGCGGCATTTTTCAAGTGAAAGAGCATCGAACCCGCAGGACGGGCCAGAAGTTCCTTCGGCAACTTGATCTCCTTGCCGAGTACGGTCATGAAGTTGCAACTATTGTGCATCACAACCTTGTGGCCTTCCGCACCCCACAAAACTTTTTTCGTGGCTTTGTCGAGGATGGAAATTTCAAACCAGTTCAGCATCGAGCACACATCCGACTTGCGCGAGCAGTAGCAGTCGGCTTCGATGTAAACATAGGCCGCATCATCGTAATCGCTGACGGGCGGGTTGGGATTGTTCTGTCCGGGATCATTCTGTCCGGGGTTTTGCCCTGGATTCTGATCATCGCCACCAGGATTCTGTCCCGGTGTTTCGTCCTTGCCGCCGGAATCAGGTGTTCCGCCGGGTGGCGTGGTTCCAGGGTCGCCCTCTTTGCCCGAAGCTGGAGACGCACTGGTATCCAAAATCTCGGAGTTGGCATCTTGTCCCTGGACCACAACCGGTGTCGTTCTCCGCTTGACTTCTTCCTCCTGAATCCCGCAGCCCATGAGCAGCAAGGCGAAGGCAAAAGCCGTCCCGGTGCACGCGAAGTGCACTTTCACTGGATGTTTCATTGGTCCCCTCTTCTCTAACACTTGGGTTTGCATGAGTCCCGCAACACGATCGGCTCCAGCGGCAGGAACTTGAGAAGACAAAAAAAACTCGCGTCTATTCCGGAACCTGCAAAGTTTTTTTGGCAAGGAGAGGGGGGTGCGCTTGGGTGGTCCCCAAGCGATTTTAGGGGGAAACCAGCCGTGTCGACTGGCGAATTCCCTGATTTGATCTGGCGTTTTGGTAAGGATTCTTTAGAGTTTTACAGGCTTACCAGTTGGTATGGATACCCATTGTTCCGAAGACATCTCGCGGAGTTTATAGCTCGGAAAGCGCATCAGGAAGCGTTCCGCATCGACTTCATGCTTTCTGCATTTTTCGATCTTATAGATCTTCGCATAGTAAGAAACATAGGAGCCGTTGAGACCCTTGCACGCTTCATCCAAGGGCAGAACGTCCACGTTTTTTTCCGTGACGAGCATTTTCTTATATTCATCATTCAATGACGAAGGGAATTCCGTCCCGACTGGCAGCGCGAGGAACTCCTCTTCCGGCAGCTCCAGGATGTCCTTGGCCTTGCCCGGATGTTTCGCGGCGTGATCCGCATAGGTATCCCAATCGGGGAAGGGGCGCTTTTTGCATTTTTCAACGTAGAAGACATCCGAGGCGCGCGAGATGATATAACGGCCTTCGATCTTCGCGCAGTTCGGTTTCTTGCCTTTCGGTGACGATCCGATCGCCGGGCCTTCCGGAATTTTTGCGATCGTGATGTTTTCCACGGGAATCACCCGATGGCCCTTCAGCGCCGGGTTCGCCTCATCATCATCGGAGACGACTTCACGGCGCTTGCAGCCTTCGACTTTGAAGACGCGATCATAATAGGCGATGAACTTGCCTTCGAACTTGCGGCACTCGGCTTTCACTTCGGCATCGGAATAGCTGGCTTTCTTCGGCAGGACAGGCGGCGGCAATTCATTGGGATCGACCGGCGTTCCTGTTCCAGGCGCACTGCCTGATGGGGGAGGAGGCGTCGCCTGCGCCAGAGTCCTGTCATCCACCGGATCTGTTTGCTCCACGGAAAACTGGGGCTTCGGCAGATTCTCAATTTTAAGGCGCGGAAGAGCGCCCGCGTCGACGGTCAGCGCCATACTTCCCATGGCCACACAGAAGCCCCAGGACAACATAGATTTCATCCAATAGCCTTTCTCAAACACTGGGGCCTGTCACGATCCATGACAGGCGTCAGCCGCAAGGGCCTTTAACCCATTTAAAAGCCTGCGGGAATCCTTGGCAACTTCTTTGCAGATACGCCCATGAGACGTGGTTGCTGTGGATCTCATTGCGGAGCTGAATATGATGGATAAACTGCTGAGTTTTATGGACTTTGCCTGCATCGACCCCCGGATGTACTGGAAGGTGCCCACCCTCGATGGTGCGCAGCTTTTTGAAGTGCAGTGGCGTCGTGATGATAAAATGCGCTGGCGTTTTCGCAAGGTCGGCGATCTCCTTTGGGAACTCAGTTCCGAACAGACGCTCGTTCACCAATTGACCGAGCGCGGTCTGGATATGGCGCTTTTTGAAAGCAAGCTGAGAAGCGGTCTTCTTCAGCAGGTGGCCTATGCGGATCGCGTGGTCCGTGACGCCAGGACGATTATGGGTCCGGACGCTGTGGAACAGGCCATTGCGGATCAGCGTAGCTTTCTGTCCCAGCTTGAAGACGCGATTGCGCAGCTGACCAAAATGCCCACTCTCGGCAAGCCTAAACTGAGAGTCATTAAAGATAGCGAAGAAGCCCTTCATCACTGACCCATTGCGTCAGCCGGCAGACCGGGCTAAGGTGGAAAAAGAGCCGCAAGGAGGTTTTTTCCATGCCCAGCGCCGCGATGATGCCCCATATCAGTCATCTGCAGCCCGCCCTGGACCATTGGCCCGCGCACATGCACTGTCGGGCCTCAGCGGTTCTTATGCTGTTCATTCCTGATCCCGAGCCGCATGCTCCCGCTCGAATCGTCTTCACCCGTCGCTCCACGCTTGTGCGCACGCATAAGGGTCAGATAGGTTTTCCCGGTGGTCGCCGCGAAGAGGCCGATGCCAGTCCGATCGTCACCGCCCTGCGTGAAACTCATGAAGAAATAGGTTTGCCGCCCGAGGCAGTGGAAGTGCTCGGTATGCTGCCGACGCTGCCCAGCCTGGATCGAAGATCGGTGGTGCCGATCGTGGGCTACAGCCACGTGGACCTCGGCACGCTGGCCTCCAACGCCGATGAGGTGGCCGAACTTTTTGCGCTGCCCTGGCCCAGCCTCAGTCCCGAAGTCATGCAAAACCTGCGTTTCAACGTCTTTGGCCGTTGGCGCGAAACGCCTTATTTTCCAGCCTCGGGTTATCATGTCTGGGGCCTGACAGCGTGGATGCTGATGACGGCGGCGCTGCGTTTATAATCCAGCGCGCGTCGGCGAAGTCGCCAGCTCTCTCTTACAGACCAGCGCGTCTGCAAAGCCGCCAGCTCTCTCTTACAGACCAGCGCGCGTCTGCTCCCTTATCTTCCCAATCAAAGCCATCCTCGGAACCTCGTGACGATCGGGGATGCCCAGAACATCCGCATACTTCATCAATTCGTCATCACTCAATTCCTCGTAATTGTCATCATCGTCGATCGGCTTCGCCACGGTGGGCTGGCGGTGATCGTGCGACTCGCGAATATCCTGTGCGATACGACCCATCTGATGCAGTTGCGCATCCACAGGTTCGGAACTTTGATCCGATGCTCCCGTCAGGCGATCCCCATCAGCCGGATCCCATTCATCATCAATATCGGTGGAGGATCCCCCCTGCACGGTCCGATTGCCATCGAGGACGATCTCGTCCCGATCGCGTATGTGAGCCGTTTCCGCAAAAATGGTGGCTTCGTCGTCCGCGGTTTGAACTTCTTTGTCAATCACGCGCTCATTCTTTTTCTTTTGATCCATGATGCTATTCCCCTTGAAAAGGCTAAGGACCTGAGAGCAACATAGCAGAAAGCCCTTGAACACGGTATGGGGTGAAGGTTCTGTACATCAAAATGCGAGGTTCCTGCATGACCGAGACTGCACCCCGTAGAGCCCTCTTGTGGCTGGTCGCGATCAGCTTCTTCATGCAAACCCTGGATTCGACAATTGTAAATACCGCCCTGCCAGCCATGGCGCATGATCTTGGCGAAAGCCCCCTGCGCATGCAGTCGGTGATCATTTCCTATTCCCTGGTCATGGCCATGCTCATTCCCATATCCGGTTGGATCACCGACCGCTTTGGAACGCGGAAAACATTTTTCACGGCGATTTTTGTTTTCACGCTGGGCTCACTTTTCTGCGCGCTCTCGACCACCCTGAATCAACTGGTGCTGGCGCGGGTGGTGCAAGGGGCCGGTGGGGCCCTGCTGCTGCCGGTCGGACGCCTTGCCGTTTTGCAGGCCGTGCCGCGCCATGAGTTTCTTGCGGCCATGTCCTTCGTCACGATTCCTGGCCTGGTCGGTCCGCTGATCGGCCCGACTCTCGGTGGTTGGCTCGTCGAATATTCATCCTGGCATTGGATCTTCTTCATCAATATACCGATCGGCTTCGTCGGCTGCCTCGCTTCCCTGCGTTTCATGCCTGATTTTCGCAGCGCGGCCCGGCCCCTTCTCGATCTCTCCGGATTTTTGCTGCTGGCCTTCAGCATGGCCGCGATCTCGATCGCGCTCGAAGGCATGGCGGAACTCGGTCTGCGCGGCGCTTATGGAGTGGTGATCCTGATCTTCGGTCTGGCGAGCCTTGCCGCCTACTGGCTGCATGCTCTGAAGCATCCCGCTCCGCTTTTTCCTTTGCAACTATTCTCGACCGACAGCTATCGCATTGGCCTGATCGGCAATCTTTTCGCGCGAATTGGCACCGGCGCCATGCCTTTTCTTGTGCCTTTGATGCTGCAGGTCGGCCTGCAGCTGACCCCTTCGGAGGCCGGCATGATGATGATTCCGATCGCGCTGGCGGGCATGCTGGTGAAAAAACTGGGCATGCCTTTGATCGTGCGCTTTGGGTATCGCCGCATCCTCATCGTCAATACCTTCGTGGTCGGCGGCCTGATGGCGAGCTTCGCACTTTTTGGAGGCCATCACCCCCAGTGGTTACGCTATCTGCAGCTGTCGATTTTCGGAGCAGCGAATTCCCTTCAATTCACAGCGATGAATACGATCAGCCTCAAGGATCTTGACCGTCAGATGGCGAGCAGCGGCAACAGCCTTTTATCAATGGTGCAGATGCTTTCCATGTCGCTCGGCGTCGCAGGGGCTGGCGGTCTTTTGGCCGCGATCAGCCGGCAGCTGGGAGCGGATACGCCCGCGGACGTGATGCGCGCCTTCCAGTATACGTTCATCTGCGTGGGTCTCGTGACCGCTGCTTCCGCCTGTATTTTCTGGCAGTTGGAACCGGATTCGAAGGGCGAGCTGAAGCCCGGGGAAGAGCCCGAACTGGAGATGGGCTGACCAGGAGCCTGACAGCAAAGCCCTGCCCTGACACGGATTGCCGGGGAATATCCCATGGATTCCGAATCTTACCAAAACGAAAAATACGGCAAAGCGCTTGCATAAAGGGGTCAGCTGCCTGCTGTGGCCTGCTCTTATTCCTGGAGGTACTGAACCTATGAAACTGATGCTGAAGCTCTTCGTTTGCGCGAGTTTGATCCAAGCCTGTGGCACCGCTGAAATGCAATCCACCCGCAATGCACCCGCTGTCCAAGAAGCCCATCCGGATGCATTGACTGATGAACAAATCGCTGAACTCGAAAAAGAAGCCGTCCGTCTGGAAAAAGAACTGAAGCAACTTTCGGGTGAATCCGATCGCTACTCTTCAGCTGTTTCCAATATGCTCGCAGGTGTTGCGGAAGAACTTCCCGACCTGAGCGGTGATGAGAAGAAAGATGATACCGATACCAAAGACAGCGGCACCAACAAAGGTACCGATGGCAAGGACAGCGGTTCCGGCAAAACCCCGGATTCCGGCAAAGGCTCCGATTCCGGCAAAGGCACGGATAGCGGCAAGAATCAGTGCTCGGAAAAATGCGTGATCATCAAAGAAATCATCAAGGCCATCAAAGCCGGTGATTGTGAGAAAGCCAAGGAGCTTATCAAGGAACTGAAAGACGTCATCAAGACCAAGAAAGCCGACTGCGAAAAGAAACTGAAAGACTGCAAAGAGAAAATCAAGAAAGCCAAGGACTGCCGCGACAAGAATAAAGACGGCGGCAAAGGCAAAGATGATTCGAATGGCAAAGGTGATAACGGCAAGGATACCGATCAGTCGAACGGTAAAGATGATGGTAAGGACACCATGCAGAATACCGGCAAAGACGGCGGTAAATCCCCGAGCAAAACTTAATGAGATGGGGCCTTCCGAGGCCCCTTTTGTTTTTCCTCCGAACGCCATCTCTTCTCTGGATAAATCCCCTGGCTTCCCGTATATCGTTAGCATGGACCGATACTCGCTGTCGGAGAAAGCCATGCTCAATCAAGACGATTCCCATTCTGACCTTGCCCCTTTCCATGAAACGGATCACGAAATATTTTCGTCTCAAGGCGAAATGGCTTCTTTGATGCGAGCCAAAAGTCCCGGGACCCGGCGCCACGCAGCCTTCCAGCCATCACCTGCCGCAGTCGTCACATCATCTCCCGACCGGCTTTGATCCCGAGGATAAACGTCGTCGCGAACTCTCCGGCTATCGCTTTCTGGTGATTGATGACGAATCCGATGCGCGTGAAATGCCCGCCCGAGGGCTTCGTAAATTCGGTGCCCGGCTCAGCACGGCCGCATCCGCCGAGGAAGGTCAGCTGGCTTTGCAGACAGGGGAGTTTTCCCTCGTGATCTGCGATATCGGAATGTCGGGCATGAACGGCTTTGATTTTATGAATCACTGGCGAACCCAGGAGAAAAAACCCCTGCGTCCCTCCATTCCTGCCGTGGCTCTGACCGCCTATGCCTCGGCAGCGGCATGCAGGTATCCTAGGAAAGAGGACTTCTGACAGCACTGGAAATGGCATTCAAGAGAGCGCCTGGATGAATGGGTTTGGACAGGTGATCGGTAAAACCTGCTTCCATGGAACGTTCCTTGTCCCCGCGCATGGCATTGGCCGTCAAGGCAATCACAGGTTTTTTATAGCCTGATTCGCGCAAACTGGAGGTAGCCTGATAGCCGTCGACATAAGGCATCTGGATGTCCATCAGAACAAGATCGTGGGATCCTTCCAGCGCTTTGGTCACACCCTCCCGTCCATCGGAAGCAATCGCGACTTCCGCACCGGCCATCTCCAGGTATCGCCTGATCAGCATCTGGTTATCAGGCGAATCTTCCACCACCAGTACGCGCACGCCATCAAGGGTCGATGTATGGGGCGGCAGACTCCGGCGCGCCCGGAGGTTTTGGGGACGGGCCCGCGGAATTTCCTGGATGGCTACGGTCAGCACAAATGTGGAACCCTTCCCTGGTATGCTTTGTTCCAGGCAAAGGTCGCCGTCCAGCGCCCGCGCCAGATTCCGCGACAGGGCGAGGCCCAAACCGCTTCCACCATATTTGCGGCTGGTTGCGGGGTTGGCCTGGCTAAAGTTATTGAAGAGCCTCGCCTGCTGCTCAGGCGTCAGACCGATCCCGGTGTCCTCGACAATGAATTTCAAAAACCTTCTGTTCTGTGCATCCCGCACTGCAGAAACCCTCACATGAACACGGCCCTGCTCGGTGAACTTGATCGCATTCCCGATGACATTGATCAGGCACTGACGCAGGCGCAGAGGATCTGTGATCATGCGGTAAGGTATATCGCGGTCGGTATCCATGGAAAGGCTGATGCCTTTATTATCCGCCTTGAAGCGCAGCAGGGACATGACCTGCTGCAGATGGTCCTCCAGATCCACCGGGACCTTTTCAATTTCAAGATGGCCCGTTTCCACCTTGGTGAGGTCGAGGATATCATCGACGAGCTGGGCCAGCTCTTCGCCGTTTCTTTTAATCTTCTGAAGAGCCGCGATTCTTTCCTGCTCAGGATAGTCAAGGGACGAGGCGAGGTCCGCAAAGCCCATGATCACGCCGATCGGCGTTCGAATCTCGTGGCTCATGTTGGCCAGGAAGAGGCTCTTGGCCTGATTAGCGCTGTCGGCTTCGATTTTAGCCTTTTCCAGGGCTCTGACAGCCTCTTCCTTGGCTTCTTCATGCAGCGTCCGCTCCAAGGCCAGAGCGATCTGATCGCAGGCCGTACGCAGAAACGTGAGATCATCAAAGGCCAGGGAGTGACGGCAACCCAGGAATAGATTTCCGATCAACCCCTTCTGGGAGCGGAGCGGCAGGCCGATCGACGATTGCCTGCCCAATCGCCCAAATAATTTCGTGACCTGCTGTTCAGCTGAAGCGTCCAGAGCGAGCTCCTTCACGTCCTCCAGATCTTCACCGGCGATGCCTCCGTGCACCTTGAGTTTCAAAGCTGTGCCTTCTGCGTTCACCAGCAGATGCAAAAACATATCGAAAGGAAGCTGTGTCGCCAGTTTTTTAACAGCCCTTTCTATCATGGCCGTGGACGAATGAGGCTGGAGGATTTCGCTCGCGATTTCCGAGAAGAGGCGGAGGCGTCGATTGGCGCTTTCCGATTCTTCCTGGGCCTGCCTTTTTTCGTGGATATCCGTGCAGGTCCCCACCCAGTCCGTCAGTTGACCATTCTGATCAAACTGAGGCACAGCTCGTACGATATGCCAGCGATAGGCTCCATCCGCGCGACGAATGCGATGCTCCGCCTCGAACGTAGTGAGTTCAGAATGAGCTTTTTTCCAAGCGTTCAAAAGGCTCTGCCGATCCTCGGGATGGCAGAGGTCCATCCCCTGCTTCTGACTCATGAGAACCGGATCCTGTCCCAGGTATTGCACGAGACGTTGGTTGGCATATGTGACCTGATCGTGGTTTTGCACAGTCCAAACCATCTGCGGAAGGCACTCAGCGAGCCGTCGGAATTGTCTGATTCCTTCGACTTCAAGCTCCAGACGCTGAAGTCTTTCCGAGGCTATTTTCTGCTCTTGCATCTGATACTGATGATCGAGCGCCAGGGCTATATGATTGCCGAGAGCGTGGAGCAATGTCACCCGCGACTCATCCAGACCACGGTATTTCAAGCATAATCCACCAAAGAGGGAATCAGGATGCACGAAAAGAGGCAGAGTGATCACGGGCTCATGACGCAGACATCCTGACTCTTTGTCTTCATGAAGGGGCAGGGCGAGCCCAAGATCCTGCAGATGACTGTAGGCATATGTTCTCACATGTTCGATTTCTGAGACGGAAACATGCGGCGCATGCCAGACGGTTTCCCGAAAGCCGTCGCGCTTTTCCACGAGACAGGCGACGTCCACCTCCACGCGAGGCTTTAATAAATCAACCAGGCAGGAGAGCAGCATCCCGCTCTGGTCCTGCGTTTCAAAACAGAGTCTCAGCTTATAAAAGCAGTCCAATATCCAGCGTCGTTCCTGGCAATTTTGAGCGGACGCGAGGTTTCCATGCCGCTTCGCGCCAGGAGACTTGCTAGACCTTGCGCGACTTACTTTTCTTTTTGCTGATCCCATTCGATTTCTTTCCAGATGCCGACGCCCTGCTTTTTACCGCCGGATTCGCACCAGAACTTGATACGGCTCGCGTCCTGGATCGATGGAGCGTGATGGCTAAACCGTTCCGCGTGATCGTCACTTTATGGCGACCCATCACGTGCGCGGTATTTCTGAGTTTAAAGATTTCAATAAAGCGTTCCCGATCCATGCCGATCTGATCTGAACTCAAAAGAATGACCCCGTCCACTACGGTTTCTTCTACGCTGCAGCGACTGATGCCTTCTTGGCCGTAAGGAATATTAGTAGCCAGGAGTGCCACAGCGCCGGCTGCCTGAAAAATGGTCGCCAGCTGGAACACCTTCTCACGCATGATCTCGCTGGATTCCACCTTATCCAAAAATACAGAAAGTGAATCGACGGCGACGCGATCGGGCTTGAACCGCTTCACAGCTTCTTGAATTCTGTCGAGATCCTCTTCAACACGCACATCCGGCTGCGGAATGAAAATAATCTCGATCATGCCTCGTTCAATTTCATGTGCAATATCCCAGCCAAAGCCTCGAGCATTGGCGTGAATTCGCTCCATCGTTTCTTCGAACGAAATATAAAGGCCCTTTTCACCAAACTGCCGGGCTCCTCGATAAATGAACTCCAGCATGGTGGCTGTCTTTCCCGTTCCCGCGACGCCGGAAACCAGGAGGCTGAAGCCGCGAGGAATACCGCCATTCAAAAGCTCATCAAAGGCCGGAAGGCCGAACTTGCAAAGGTCCGTGGAGACCTTGTTGGTATCGGCGTTGGGATCGCGCCGAATGGTCAGCCGAGGCGCATAGATATGGATACCGGCCTCATGGATCTTGAAGGTATGAGGCTCCCGGCTATGATCGGTTCCTCGCATCTTCACCACCTGAAGGATGCGGCGCTGCTCACCACAGACCATCTGCTGCCTGATCACGATGAGTCCGTCGATTACGGAGAAGATCGGAGTCTGCTGGAAATCTGCATCCGCAAACTCACCCAGAAGCAGAACTGCGCATTCCCAGGCCATCAGGCGTACGACGACTTCATAACTGAACCTGCGGAATTGATCAGGGGATGTGACGAAGTCACCGAAGGCCTTGAAACTATCCACAACGACGAACGAGGGCCTCTCCCGTTTCACATGCTCGATCAGCAGTTCCAGGACGGCATCAAGCCCTTGCATCCGTAGAGGCTCACCCAGATCTATGAAGAAAATTTCGCGGTCAATTTTGTCGGGATCGAAATACGAAAACTCCTTCAGAAATCGGAGACGCTTCGCCGTTGGCTCACTGAGTGTTTGAAAGTACATCACCTTGCACTCGGGGGAAGCTATGAAAAAACCTATCTGATGGGACATGATGGTTTTTCCTGAACCGGGAGGCCCACCGATCGACACGAATGATCCACGGGGCAAGCCTCCGCAAAGAATGGTATCCAAACCCGGAACACCAGTATGGATACGGGCACGGGCATGATCACGGGTATCGGGATTCGTCATGATTTTTCACCTTTGACCGAAGGACTGTGAGGATCTTGAGACAGTGAATGGGGGTCTTCCATCAAAGCTGTTTGTAATTTGGAACTGATGATGTCCGCAGTAAGATGACCCAGGACGCGCAAAAATTCAGCAAGAAGAAATCCTAAGCCCTTGCGTAATTCGTCATCCTGAATATGATCTGTTTTATGAACCAAGGCCGTGACGTCAATTCCATCCTGCTTGCTACGGACAGGAGCGAGCCATGGGTAATCCTGGCGACCGACGTGAACGATGCGATCTGCAACAGCCTGCATCGTGACGCGACCGAGTATCAGCTCGGCTTTCTCCCAGACTCTTTGAAAGGCCTTGTTGAATGCGTCGATCACGGCCTCATGGGGTCGATCTTTGAGTCTTTGTTCCACCCAAAGCTCAACCTGGCGAGAATGGCTTTTCGGCTGCATCATTGGTGATTTCATCCTGTCTAAGCCGGCCCATCATGAATTGTCAGCCATACAGGATTGCTCGGTCCCGCTGTGCCAGTGTTGGCCCGGAATCGGCGATTATAGGGATGCATCGTGGTGATGAAAAGGAAGATTTCCCGAAGGGGCGGATGACTCCGCCCGCTTCAGCAGTGGCTTAAAGGCGTTCGCGCAGAAGAGCTCCAAGCGTCTCCGTTCCTGGCTTACCGAGCAGAGCGAAGAGATTCTTCTTATACGCTTCGACACCGGGCTGATCATAAGGATTCACACCGAGCATCGCTGCGCTGATCGCACAGCCGACTTCGAAGAACGCGAAGAGTGCGCCGATGCCATGCTCGCTAAGTTCAGGCACGGTGAGTCCGAGACAGGGAACACCACCATCGAAGTGGGCGACCATAGTGCCCTGCATCGCAGCTTTGTTCACTTCACCAAGGAAGCGTCCTTCGAGATAGTTCAGCTGATCAAGCCTGCTGGCCTGAACAGGAACGCGAACACGCTGCTCGACGCCGTTGCGTTTCGGAACGTCCTGTTCGAAGCTCAGGAAGGTCTCGATGATGTTGCGCACACCATCCTGCACGTACTGGCCCAAGGAATGCAGATCGGTTGTGAAGGTGAGGCCCGCAGGGAAAAGCCCCTTGCCCTCTTTGCCTTCCGATTCACCGTAGAGCTGCTTCCACCATTCAATGATGTGGCTGACCTTGGGATTATTGCTCGCCAGGATTTCAATCCGCTTGCCCTGCTCATACGCTGCGAAGCGCGCGGCAGCATAACGCAAAACGGGATGCTCCGCGCTCTGGCTCAGCTCGCCGAAGATACGATCGGCGCCTTCCATCAGGGCCCGGGTATCCAGCTTCAAAAGCGCCAGGGGAACAAGTCCGACCGGAGTCAGCACACTGAAGCGACCGCCGATATCATCCGGGATCACGAAGCTCGCGTAGCCTTCCTGATCCGCGACCTGGCGCAGAGCGCCTTCTTTCGCATCGGTGGTGCAGATGATGCGTTTGGCTGATTCCTGCTTGCCAAAGCGTTTTTCCATGTAATCGCGCACCACGCGGAAGACCACGCCGGGTTCGGTGGTGGTTCCGCTTTTGCTGATGACGTTGACCACCGGCTGCTTTTTGTCGAGCAGTTCCAGGACTTCAACCAGCTGCGTTTCCGATACGTGGTGACCGGCGAAGGCGATCATGGGTTTGTTATCGCGCAAAACGCCCTGATAGCTGTGCAGCAAGGCTTCCGTCACAGCACGCGTGCCAAGGTAAGAGCCGCCGATGCCGATGACCAGGACAAGGTCATAGGTCACATCCAGCTTCTGCACGAATGCGCGAATATTCTCTTCCTGCTCGAAACCACGAGTCTTCGGATAGTTGTACCAGCCGATCCATTCGCTGCCGACGCAGCTTTTATCGTTCAAACGATTCAGGTGCTCGTGCGCGCTTTTTTGCAGAGCCGCGGTTTGCTGCTCCAGGGCCTCACCGAGGAATCGGGTGTTTAGTTTGATGTAACTCATGGTTCACTCTCCACTTTGTCAGTCAGAAACGATTCGTCTTCAACGGAAACTATGTAATTACGCAGCTTGGCCAGCGTCGGGCGCGTGGCCTGCGCATGAAAGAGAACGTGATCGCCTTCTTCATCGTAATCCTTGCTGATGATGAGGCAGTTCCGATAAACCAGCGACTGGGCATTGTTATTGTCCACGGGGATGGACAGCCGGAAGGTCAGCAGGTTTTTTCGGAAGAAGGCGTAGATATGATCCCGGACGTTCAGAACGTCTTTTTCCGAAACGGCGGACGCCACGATGCAACCCGGATAGGCGGCCCGCAGAATGCGCGGCAGGATCGGGTCGTTCAGCTTATCGACTTTGTTGAATACTAGAATCTGCGGGATATCACCAGCGCCCATCTCTTCCAGGACGGAACGCGTGACATGAATGTGGTCTTCGTAATGCGGGTAGCTCACGTCCACCACATGCAAAAGGAGGTCCGCTTCATTCACTTCATCAAGCGTCGTGCGGAAGGAAGCGACCAAACCGTGGGGCAGATTGCGAATGAACCCGACCGTATCCGACAGCAAAATCTTCGGCCGCGTGCGGGGATCTATGGTTTTGATGTTGGTTTCCAGTGTAGCGAACAGCTCGTCTTTGGGGGCCACCTGGGATTTGGTCAGCCCCTTCATGAGCGTGGTTTTTCCACTGTTCGTGTAACCCACAATGGCCACCTTAAGCTCATTGGAGCGGGATTTTCTCTGAGTCGCCTTTTCCTTACGGAACTGCTCCAGCTGTTTTTGCAGCCGGGCGATGCGTTCCCGAGCCCGCCGCCGGTCGATTTCGATCTGCTTTTCACCCATACCGCGCTGGAGTGATCCACCCCCACGCTGGCGCTGAAAGTGCGACCAGGCGCCCGAGAGTCGGGGCAGAAGGTATTCAAGCTTGGCGATTTCCACCTGGGCCTTGGCCTGATTGGTCCGCGCGTGACGCGAAAAGATTTCGAGAATGATGCCGGTGCGATCCAGGACCACGCAGCCCGTCATCTCTTCAAGGTTTCGAACCTGCGGCGCGGAGAGGGCATGGTCAAACACCACAAGTTTGGCCTGGGTGGAAGCCGCCAAATCCTTGATGTCCTGCACCTTGCCGACGCCGATGTAACAGTTGGGGGTCAGCTTTTGCCGCTTTTGCACGATGCGTCCGGTGACCTGCACGCCCAGCGTATCAAGGAGGGACTGAAGTTCCGCCAGCTGCTCATCCAATTTTTCGGGGGCATCACCTGGCAGAAGTACACCGACAATGACAGCCTTTTCATTGCCGGTGAGACTGGTTTCAATATTGTCTTCCAAACGTCCTCCATCCTTCTGGCGAAAGTTTTGCTCATGAGGCTACACCCAAGCTTCACGTGAGAACAGTTGTTTTGTGAGGCATAACCGCCTTATTGGCGCATCATGTTTTCAGCGTACACTTCGCGTTTTTGAGAAAGCAAATGTGATTTCAGCGAACGCAAGCGCAGTCAAACCAATTTTCATTTTCTCAACTCACTGTTGTTTGCTCATCTGAAACTTTACGAGATAAAAATACAGGAGTTGTAAGAAACACGCATCGAATCGCGCATCAGCTCGTCATTATCCTACAAAAAAAAAATTTTTTTGGAAGGAACTCTGAGTTGCTTGACAGTCTCTGCTTGTCGCCTCTATGCTCCGATCATTCGCACACCGCAGAAGATAGGGAAGCTTCGATGAGCCTGAAAATTGAAGGTCTGGTCCTCGAGACGAACACACCCGACATCTATCTCAACCGCGTGCTGACAGCCCCAGCGCTGAAATTCCTCCGTGAGCTGCATGAGCGTTTTAATCCAACTCGTCTCGAACTCCTTGCCCAACGCCACGAACGTCAGGCTCGGCTCGATGCGGGGCAGGAACTCGATTTTCTGCCCGAGACGGCTTCCATCCGCGCTGCGGACTGGATGGTGGCGGGCGCTCCGAAGGATCTGAATGATCGTCGCGTGGAGATCACAGGCCCCACCGATGCGAAGATGGTCATCAACGCTTTGAATTCCGGCGCCAAGGTTTTCATGGCTGATTTTGAAGACGCGCAATCACCCACATGGATGAATGTGCTGCAGGGTCAGGTCAATCTTCAGGATGCGATTCGTGACAAGCTCAGCTTTACCAGCGAGGACGGCCGCAGCTATAAAATGAAACCCGCGGAAGAGCGCGCGACGCTTGTCGTTCGCCCGCGCGGCTGGCATCTTTACGAAAAAAACATCAAGCTGAATGGGGAACCACTCTCAGCGAGCCTCGTCGATTTCGGCCTTTATTTCTTCCACAATGCCGACGAACGAAGAATCCGCGGCTCGGCCCCATACTTCTATTTACCCAAAATGGAGCATTACCTGGAGGCCCGCCTTTGGAATGATGTGTTCAACTTCGCCCAGGATTACGTGAAGATTCCAAGAGGAAGCATTCGCGCCACCTGCTTGATTGAAACCATCAACGCGGCCTTCCAGATGGAAGAATTCCTCTATGAACTCAAAGATCACGCGGCGGGTTTAAACGCTGGCCGCTGGGACTATATCTTCAGTCTGATCAAGAAACACGCCCTGCATAAAGACAAGATATTGCCCGATCGTTCGCAGGTGACCATGAGCACACCGTTCATGCGCGCCTACGCTCAGCTCTTGGTCCGCACCTGCCACAAAAGGGGAGCGCACGCCATCGGGGGGATGGCGGCCTTTATCCCGAGCAGGAAAGATGCTGCGGTCAACGAGCGCGCCATCGCCAAGGTTACCGAAGACAAGACGCTGGAAGCCGAAGCCGGCTTCGACGGCACCTGGGTTGCCCACCCGGATCTTGTCGCGGTCGCCCAGAAGGTCTTCGATGAAGTCCTCGGCAATCGGCCCCATCAGAAGCATAAGCTTCGTGAGGATGTGGTGCCCGATGCCAAGAAACTTCTCGATACCCGCATTCCCGGTGGCAAGATTACCGAAGAAGGAGTCAGGCACAACATTCGTGTGGCCATACAGTATATGAACTGCTGGCTCAATGGACTCGGTGCCGTCGGTCTCTACAACCTCATGGAGGATGCAGCGACCGCGGAAATTTCCCGAGCCCAATTGTGGCAGTGGATTCACCATAAGGTTCCAATGGACGATGGCAGGGTCTTGACTCCCGATCTCTATAGCAAGTTCCGCAGCGAAGAACTCGATAAACTGGGCGGTCCTGACAAGGATCGGCATAAGCAGGTGATCGAGCTTCTCGATGGTCTGGTCCTGGCGAAAGACTTCAACGAGTTTTTGACTCTCCCAGCGTACCAACTGCTTGATACGGCGCGCTAATACTTAGGAGGGCCACATGACGAACGCAGCTATCTACGCTAATCCTGCCGCTTTGGAAAAAGACTGGAAAGAGAATCCTCGTTGGAAGGGCATCGAACGTCCTTACACAGCCGAGCAGGTTCTCAAGCTTCGTCCCAGCATCGCACCCGAGCACACCCTGGCTCGCGTCGGCGCGGAGCGTCTCTGGAAGCTCCTTAAGGAAGAGCCCTATGTTCATGCCCTTGGCGCACTCACCGGCGCCCAGGCCGTCCAGATGGTCAAGGGCGGTTTGAAAGCTATCTATATGAGCGGCTGGCAAGTCGCCGCCGATGCGAACCAGGCGGGTCAAACCTATCCTGACCAGAGCCTTTATCCTTCGAACTCGGTCCCCATGCTCGTCAAGCGTTTGAATAACGCTCTCGCGCGGGCGGATCTGATCGCGAAGCAGGACGGGAATACCGATCAATACTGGTATGCTCCGATCGTCGCCGATGCGGAAGCCGGTTTCGGTGGTCACCTGCATTCCTTTGAAATCATGAAGGCCATGATTGAAGCCGGCGCCTCGGGCGTTCACTTCGAAGATCAATTGGCTGCGGAAAAAAAATGCGGTCACCTCGGTGGCAAGGTTTTGATTCCGACCTCGCAGTTTAAAAATAACCTGATTGCCGCGCGCCTCGCTTCCGACGTGCTTGGCGTTCCCACGCTGCTGATCGCCCGCACCGACTCGCTCGGCGCGACGCTTCTGACTTCGGATATTGATCCGGCCGATGCGCCCTTCATCGTCGGTCAAAGAACTTCGGAAGGCTTCTATCGGATCAAGCCAGGCATCGACTCGTCGATCGCCCGCGGTCTTTCCTATGCGCCGCTCGCTGACCTTCTGTGGTTCGAAACCTCGACCCCCGACATCGGCGAAGCCAAGGCCTTTGCCCAGGCGATCAAGGAAAAATATCCGAACAAAATGCTCGCGTATAACTGCTCGCCTTCCTTCAACTGGGAAAGCAAGCTCAATAAGGATCAGATTGCCACCTTCCAACGCGACCTGGCTGAATTCGGATATAAATTCCAATTCATCACCCTCGCCGGCTGGCATTCGATCAATTATCACACCTTCGATTTGGCTCGCGAATATCGCGATCGCGGCATGAGCGCCTATGTGGATCTGCAGCGCGCCGAATTCCAGAAGGAAAAAGATGGCTATACCGCTGTGAAGCATCAGCGTGAAGTTGGTACCTCCTACTTTGACGACGTGCTGATGACGATCACCGGTGGGAAGTCCTCGACTTCGGCGATCAAAGGATCGACCGAGGAAGAGCAGTTCCAGCACTGAGACGTTTGTCTTTATCCTGGGTAGGACAGCGCGAGCGGCTCTTTCATAGGGACCTGAAAGAGCCGGGTTCCGTTGCCCGGAAACGATTGCGGTTTTACTGACCTTTAGCCGACGATCGTTTGGGAGCGCCAGGGACAAGGCAGATAGCTCCCCCATCTTGAGATCCATGGCCAGTCTTTCGGGACTGGCCTTGGCTTTTTCTGTTCTGTGTGCACGTCTGCACAGGAAACACTTGAGCCGAGCAGCTTCGACGGATACCTCCCTCTGAACACCGGGCGTGTTAAGAATTCTGCAGCTTTTCTCTCTGCGAAATTTAATCTAATATGGATGAGCTAACCATAGGGGGGAAAATATGAAAAACTTTATCTTGGGAATGGCGGCCATGCTCCTGGCCGCGCACGGGCAGGCGGCGACCGAACAAAACAAGGCTTCTTCCGCAATCCTTCTGCAGGGTTTTCATTGGAATTCCTGGAACGGTGGATCCTGGTATCAGAACCTTGAAGCCAAGGCCGTGGACTTCCGTGATTTGGGCATCACACATGTCTGGTTTCCACCGCCATCCAATTCAGGAGCGCGCGAAGGCTATCTGCCCCGCGAACTCTATAACCTTCAATCCGCCTATGGGAGCGAGGACCAGCTGCGTGGCGCCATCGCTGCCATGAATCGTGAAGGCATTCAGGCGGTGGCGGATATCGTGATCAACCACCGGGTGGGCAGTTGGAATTTCGCGGATTTTAACTATCCGAGCTGGGGCTGCGATGCGGTCGCGAATAATGATGAATGGCCGGGACGCTGTGGCGGCAATGACTCAGGCACCAGCTACGGAGCGGCGCGTGACATAGATCATTCCAACACTCTTGTGCAGAATGACATTAAATATTTCTTAAGCGAGCGGCTTCGGTCCGTGGGCTTTACCGGCTGGCGCTATGACTATTCCAAAGGCTATTCGCCGTATTATGCGAAGATCTATAATGATGCCAGTTCTCCCAATTTCTGCGTGGGCGAAGTGTGGCCGGGACTTGACTACAATAATGTCGATGCGCATCGCCAGGAGCTGATGAACTATGTCGACGGCACAGGCGCAACCTGCGGCGCCTTTGATTTCACCAGCAAGGGTCTTTTGAATAAGGTTCTGCGGGACAACGACTACTGGCGTCTGCGCGACGGCAGCGGCCGTCCTGCCGGCGGCATCGGCTGGTGGGCGCAGAAGATGGTGACCTTCGTGGATAACCACGATACCGGACCTTCCGAATCCTGCTCTGCCGGACAAAACATGTGGCCAGTTCCCTGTGATAAGGTGATGCTCGGCTATGCCTACATTCTGACCCATCCCGGTATCCCGAGTCTCTATTATCCGCACGTTTATGATTGGAACCTGAAAAACAGCATCAAATCCCTGATCAATGCGCGCCGCTCGGTGGGTGTGCTGTCGACGTCCACTCTGAGCATTCAGAAGGCGGAAAACGGACTTTACGCAGCCATTATCAATGGCAGTGCAGGTCGCCTCGCCATGAAGATCGGGCCCAATGACTGGAGTCCGGGTGCTGGCTGGGAGCTGGTGACCTGGGGCAACCAGTATGCGGTGTGGACGCAGAAATAAGCGCGTCTTCAGACCGCCGTTTCAAGCCGTTCACGAGGTCTGCGGGGCAGATGAATATCAAGCGAGAAGCCATGACCCTCTTTGCTTTCCAGGAAGTAGTGGCCATGGGCTTCTTCGATGGATCGCAGAAATCCCCCCAGACCGATCCCACGGCCCGCTTCCATCGTCAGATTTTTTTGGGTCGAGAAATCCGATCTGACAACGCGGGTCACGAGTTCCTGCAGGTCAAGCGCGGACGCTTCCTTGGCGCTCATGAGGAGGCGCTGCTGAGCGGCGGTCTCCCAGGTCTTGCGGTTCAAACCACAACCATCATCGCTCAATCGAATCCGCAGGGCTCCTTCATCCGCTGTGAAACTCAGTTCAATGAGTCCCGCCGCGGGTTTGCCTAATGCTTCGCGCTCCGTTTCAATGCCGTGAATGACAGAATTCCGCAGAAGGTGAGTCAAGGACTCGATGATCGCCGTTTCCTGCGAATTCAGGGTGTGAATATCATCACCCAGAGTCCGAATGCTGATTTTTTTACCAAGCTGCTTCGCTGTGCGCTTGCAGCTGGCTATCATGGGACTGATGAGCGAGCGGATCAGCGGTTGATTCACCTCTTCCATCCATTTCGCAACGCGAGCGGACAGGGCGGGATTGCCGACCGAAGCCACTATCGCTTCCATCTCCTTCAGCTTTGCGAGTGAAAGGCTGACTTCATCACTGATGGTGGCCCAGTCCGTCTTGAGGAGCTTTTTGTGCCGCTGGAGGAAGCTCACGAATTCTTTTTCCACCTGCTGCACCTCGGCCAGACCAATCACGTCCTTTTCTTCCACCCGATGGATCAGCTTCGCCACGCGATGCAGCTTGAATACGCTGCTGTTGCCTTTCAGGGTGTGCAGGATGAATTTCCTCTGCCTCTCGTCCAGATGCTTTTTGAGGCGCTGGATGCTTTCATAGCTGGACGCAATGAACTGACGGAATGCGGACAGATCGCTCAGGATGTGGATCAGAACTCCATGGCGCCGCGACTCGATCTGTCGGGATCTCAATTCGGTCACATCCTCGATCGTGAAGAGGATACTTTGGACCTGACCATCAGGGGATTCAATAGCGTTGGCGCTCAATTGCAGATACTGGCTCCCTTTTTTCGCAGACTGCGGAATCTGCTGCAGAGCGACTTCCATGGGCATCAGACCAGAAAAAACCTGCTCCAGCGACATTCGGAAAAGAGCGGCGTCGCTGCCTGTGAGGCCAATGAGCCCAGCGAACGACTGACCTTCAAGGCTGGACTCGCCCAAAAGAGTCTGGCATGAGCGTGAACTTCCCCCCAATATCCGTCCTTGGGAATCGACCATCAAAAGTCCGCTCCGCACGTTGTCCAGAATCGTTCGAATCGTGATGGTCCGTTCGGCAACGATTTTTTCGACCTTGGTAATATGCTGCGAAAGCTCGCTGTTCAGCGTGCGTATGGTTCTTTCCGCCTTATCACGAATGAAATTGACGCGATCCGCCAAAGCCAGGGACATGAGGATGCCTTCCATAACCGCCCCTGGAAGGCTATTGAACTCAACGATGAAGGAAGGATGCACGATGCCTTGAAAATGGAGGGAGTTCAAAACAGTTGCACCCAAAACAAAGAACCAGGCCAGAGTATAATAGCGTGCGGGTCCATAGCCGCGCAGAACCGCTTGGACGCTGGAGGCGATAAGAAAAAGGCAATAGATCGCGGCAAACGTCGACGAGATGAAGGCGAACATATTGTAGTCGACAAAGAGTCCAAGAATCATGATGCCGCAGGGCATCACCAGCAGAAGACGCAGTCCTGAATGCCAGCGGGGCATGAATTGCTTCATATTCAAAAAGGATGAAGTCACCAGGATGGCCGTCATTCCCGTGAGGTTCGAGAGGAAGAGGAAACCTTTATTCGCAATCCACGACCCGATTGAGGAATCCATGAAGAGAACGGGCAGACCAGCCATGCAAACCTGCATGCAAACCATTAAGAACATGAAGACAGAGTATAAATGATAGGTGCGGCTTCCCAGGGAAAAAGCCAGGAAGATGTTGTAGGCCAGGATGGAAAGGAGGATACCCAGCATCGAATTGAGAAGAACGCCATCGAGCCAGCGATGATACTCAAAGGATCGGGCTTGCCACAGGAAAAGGGCCATCATATTGGAGCCCGCTGTTATCGTGCGGACGTAATACGTATGCGTCCCCGGCGGCACAGTCACGGCGAAAGCAGGCATGCGATAGGTGATTTCCCGGGACTTAAAGTCGACAGAGTCACCCTGATGACGAATCTGATAGCCGCCCGTTGCCAGAGGCATAAAAAAGCTGACCTGATCGGCCAGGGGGCTTTTGTTTTCAAGCCAAAGCTCCATCGTCTCAGACCCGGAATTGGTCAGGGTGAAGCGGGCCCAGAGTTCGCCCTTGCCAAAGCCTATACCGGGAAACTGTTCCTGGGAACGGATGAAAGAATCTGCAAACCTACCGCTCAGAACATCGGCTTCCAAAGCGGCTTCGCCTTTATTGTGCCAAATGTCCAAATCCTGACCCAGGAGATAGCCGCGCTCGGCTTCGATATTCCTGACATCCAAAGCCCAGGCCTTCGGTGCAAGCAGCAGAATAAAAACTATGAGAGCCTTAACCAAGTCTTTCCCCCTCTATCCTTACTATCGACGAAGCCCCGAAATTCTTAAGGTCGCGGTAAAGTTAAGGATCACGCCAGGGCAGACAGCTCCGCTTCAGGAGGGACCGCCCGCTCAAACCAGATGCCAACTCGGGTCACTTTATCAATAGAATTTCGCCACATAGCCGGCATCAACCCTTACAATCGAGTCAGGGTTGAGTCCGGTCTCAAAAGTCAGGCCTCGACTCCGATAGCAAATGTGGGTGATCATGTGAGGTTAAAAAGTATTGATACGGCTGCTTAAAATCTTTCTCGCGCTTCTGGCCTGCTGGCCCGTCACCGGCCTGGCCCAAAACCAGGACATTATGGTGAATCTGGCGACGCTGCCGGACGATGAATCGCTGCTTATCGGTCGCTATGTGACTTGGTGGGACGCCGGTCCTGACGTTCAG